>NZ_JCAALU010000016.1:0-246895 GCF_059609455.1 Paenibacillus liaoningensis | reverse complement strand
CCTGTAGCGGCGCGGCGCGTTTCATTCCGAGAAATATAGAGAAAGGATTGCGTTAGATATCCTTTCCTATATTTCAAGGTGAAACGGCCGTCGCCGTCCTGTAGCGGCGCGACGCGTTTCATTCCGAGAAATATAGAGAAAGGATTGCGTTAGATATCCTTTCCTATATTTCAAGGTGAAACGGCCGTCGCCCTCCTGTAGCGGCGCGGCGCGTTTCATTCCGAGAAATATAGAGAAAGGATCGCGTTAGATATCCTTTCTCTATATTTCAATAAAAAAACGGCACTCCATCCTTTGATGAAGTACCGTTTTTTTGAGCTTTTCCAGCCCATTCGCTGCTATAAATTTTGCTGGGTAATACCCAATTCCGGATCGAACACCAGCATCTTCGTGCCAATTTTATCAATGAAAAACCGATCATGGCTTACGGTCACAACAGCGCCGGGAAAATGTATCAGCGCCTGCTCCATCACCTGTATGCTCGTTAAATCCAGATGATTCGTCGGTTCATCCAATATGATGACGGCTGCACCCGAAAGCAGGCATTTCGCCAATGCAACCCGGGCCATTTGGCCGCCGGACAGGCTGCCAATCACTTTGCTTAAATCCATCTCGGAAAATTGCAGCATCGACAGAAATTTGTTCACCTTTTTCCGCGGCGCATCGAGCCCTAGACCATACGTATTGACGGCGTGGCTCACTGTATCCTTAGGATCAAGCTCCTCCCACATCCGGTTGAAATACGCGTAGCTGACCCCTTTTTCCCAGGTGACCTCGCCGGATTCAGGCTTCTCCTGCCCCGTCAGCACCTTGATCAGCGTGGACTTCCCGCTTCCGTTCGGGCCAACGATGACGAGGCGATCCTCCTTCTGAATGTCAAAGCTGACGTTCTGAAAAATAGCGCGTTCCTCATAGCTTTGCCCGATTTGCTTAACCTCGCACAGCTTGTCCGGGAAACGCAGCAACTCATAAATATCCGTAATCAGCACGTTCACCGGATTCGGCTCAACCCGCTTCTTATTATCGGCCAATTTGCGGGATAACCGGTCTTTGGACGATTTTTTGCTGGCGCGGCTGTCGATCGCTTCCGACTCCATGAGCAGCAGCTCTTCCTCCCACTCGAACTGGCGGTCCAGCTCCTTCTTGCGCAGCTTCTTCTTACGAATATAGTCCGTATAATTGCCATCGTATGGCTGAAAATGATAATTTTCAATCTCGATGATTTGCGTGACGACCTTGTCGATAAACTGCCGATCATGAGAGATCAAGATCATGGCGCCATTAAACCGGTAAAGCCACTGCTCCAGCCACGCAATGCCTTCCATATCCAAGTAGTTTGTCGGCTCGTCAAGCAATACAACATCCGGCAGCTCAATTAGCATTTTTGCTAAAGCCGCACGGTTTCTCCAGCCGCCAGACAACTCATCAATCGGCTGATTGCGTGAACGATCGTTGAAGCCCAGCTTCGTCAGAACGGTGTTGATCTCTACGGAAACGTTCCAGCCGTCCAAATGGTCCATTTGCTCGAACAGCTCCGCCTGCCTCGCCAGCAGCTCATTCATTTCGCCATCATCCGATACCAAGCCCAGCTTTTCCCCAACCGCTTGCAGCTCGCGCTCAATCAGAGCAACCTGCTCGAAGCACATTTCCAGCTCTTGCTGGACAGACAGACTACCGCGCATTTCTGAAAATTGCGAGAAATACCCAATTTTCACCTTTGGATCTATTTCCACTTTGCCGCTTGTCGGCTCTTCTTTGCCCATAATGAGCTTGAATACCGTCGACTTGCCGGCTCCATTCCGCCCAATAAGGCCAATTCGCTCCCCTTGGCTCACGCGAAAATAAATATCGCGAAAAATCATGGCGTCTTCATATTTCTTCGTCACATTTTCCAACCGAATTACACTCATGCTATCACCCTTCTAGCTCCGTCAGTCTACTAGTCATTATAACATTAGATATTGTTTATTTTTTGTTGCGCGCCAATATTTCGCCTGCCTTCGCCCGAAACTCGGTGGCCGCCGCCTCGGGCGTTATTTTGCCAAATAGCAGCAGGTCATGCAAATCACGCAGCACCACGGTCACTTCTGCCGTTCCGACCGGGTCCGGCGGGTCCATGGGACTGCTATTTTTCTCCACCCAATCGAGATATTCAAAGATTTGCGCAAGCTCCGGCTTAACGAACGGCTTCAGCTGCTCCTTTAACTGGGAAGATACGGGCACGCCCCTCTCTCCCTGCAGCAGCTTGTTTGCCTCTAAATTATTGACGAAGAAGCTGATGAATTTCGCGGCCTCTTCTTTATTTTTTGAATTTTTGGAAATCGAAAAAAACATGCCCGGCTTCAAAAATAACCCTTGCTTGCTGTTTGGCCCAGGCAGCGGCACGATAGCCAGCTGTTTGCCGTAATGCTCCACGATGTTGATGAACTGATTGGAATAGCCCCAGCCTAATAGAGCCTCCCCTTTAAAAAAAGGGTCTGCGTCCGATTTATTAATATCGGACGTCCATATATCGGGCAAAAATATCAGTTTATCCTTCGCGAGCCTTTGCATTCGTCCAAAATAGTCGATAAACAGCTTGTCATCCTCGTAACCTAGACTAATGCCATCTTCTGCAAACAAGGTAAAGCCATGCTGTCTAAGAAAATAAGCAAAAAACTGCTCCGGCGTAAACACCGTTCCTAAATAAACGCCTGTGCCCTTGAGCTGCTCTCCCATCTGGTCAAAATCCTCCCAAGTCCATGAGGCTGTAGGCGGCTCTATGCCGCTGGCCTTGAAAACCTCTGGGTCGTATACAGCAAATAGCGCATTGACGCCCAAATTCATGCCATATAAGTGGTCTCCCCATTTCCCGCTGGACAGATGGCTCTCGCTGATGGAGGAGGCATCTATGATACCGCTTCGAATATACGGCTCCAAATTCTCCAGCAAATCAAGCGAGCTGTACTGGGACAAATACGAAATGTCCATCTGAATGATGTCCGGCAGCGCATTGCCCGCCGCGTACGGCGCGAGCTTTCTCCAATATTCATTGAAAGCGCTGTATTCAAATTCAATGTTAATATGCGGATTTAGCTCTTCATACATATGGATAACCTCGATCGTTGCGTTGTTGCGAAATTCATTGCCCCACCAAGCGATGCGAAGCGTAATCGGCTCCTCCTTAAGCTTGTTCAATGGGTCGGACTGCCCGGGGATGCAGCCCCAGAGAGCGGCTAGCAAGCCAAGCATTATGCCAATTCGGATGGTTGTTCGCATCTTCTGCCTAATCCTCCTGCACAAGCGGAATAAGGACGCTGACTTTCGTTCCGCCCCCCGCCCGGCTGTCAATTCCTAGCCCATAGCTTTCGCCGAATGCGAGCTTGATCCGATTTTTAATATTCAAAATGCCAATCCCGTTCCCCCGCGTCTCCGCCTCTCCGCTCAGCACACGCTGCACATAAGCTTCCTCCATGCCCGGCCCGCCGTCCTCGACAATAAGCGCTAGCTTCCCTTCCCCCCACTCCGCATAAAGCCGGATCGTACAGGGCTCAATCATAGGCTCCAAACCATATTGCACGGCATTTTCCAATAGAGGCTGCAAAGTAAGCTTAGGGATGGCAGCGGCATAACAGGAAGCAGGCACATCCATATGAAAATCCAGCCGATTTTGAAATCGGTATTTTTGAATCGTAATGTAATGCTTCACCGTTTCAAGCTCCTCGGCAACCGTAATCACATTTTGCTTTAAGCTGATTGAGGAGCGCAGCAAATAACCAAGCGAGACGACCATGCTGGATATTTGCTGCTGCGCATTTTTTTTGGCCAGCCAATGGATAGAATCGAGCGCATTATACAAAAAATGAGGATTAATTTGCGCCTGAAGCGCCTTGAACTCCGTTTCCTTAATGATAAGCTGGTTGGCGTAATTTTCTTTAATCAGCGTATTAATGCGAGTAATCATCATTCGATACGTTCGCTGCAGCAGCCCTACTTCATCCATTTGCTGAAAAGCAGGTGCGGACATGCTGGCATCCATGCTCTCCAGGTCGCCATACTGCACCTCCTTCATCTGGCTGATCAACTGGCGAATGGGCCTCGTCAAGCTGCGGGCAAAGGCCATCCCGATGGCAACAACGACAATAAAGGTCAGGCTATAGACGATAACGAGCGAATTTTTCAGCCACACGACCGTTTTAAAAATATGATTGTACGGGACGATATTATAATACATCCATCCGGTATAAGAGGATTTTTTCTGCGACAAAAAGGTCGGCTCGTTGTTCACCTTCTTGATCTCGTAGCCGTCTCCCGCCTTTAGCGGCTGAAAGGCAACAGCCACACCTTCTGGCATTTGCCCGTACGGATAGATGACATCCTGCCCTGATTTAAGCAAAATATCACTACTCTGACTCGCCGTGCCTGCATAGTCCTCCACTAATCTCTCAATATTAATCCGCAAAAATAAAATGCCGATGGGCTCCAGCGTCAATGGCTCATACGCCCGCACCTCCCTGACCATAATTAGCATAGGGTCGGAATCATCCGGGTAAAGCCAGCGGACTTCGCCTTTTCCCGCTACAGCTTCTTTTATCATGCGGGCGTATTTTTCCTCTGAGAAGGATGGGGAGTCCCCATATTTGCTGACCCGCTGTCTGGAGTCGATAAGATGAACAGATTGAACATAACGTTCAGCATTGCTAATATGCGCCCACAGTTGATCGGTTATCTTCTTGCGGGTTATGTAACCGGCATATTCTGCATCGTCCTGAAGCAAATCCTTTAATCCTCGCTGAATTTGTGAATCTGAAATAATGGTGAGCGACATCGACTCCAGCTTCTTCAGCTCCATATCTATCGTGGTGGACGATAAATTCAAGAGTCGATAGGATTTGTCATATAGCTGTCTGTCATAAATCGAATAGGCATAATATAAGGAGCTGTAAGCAATCGTAATAATAAGGGTCATGATCAGAAAGATCATGAGAAACATTTTTCGCTTGATGCTCAGATTCCGATATACCGCCATTATAAAAAGCGCTCCTTTGCATAGGTCATACACTAGATATAACATACTCGGCAAAAACCAGATACACTAGCGGAACCCGGAGCTCTATTTTCACGAAGAAAAGGCTACTTTGGGGCGTTTTACGCCCCATACAGCAGCCTTCATCCGTTTATGCATTTTTCACGCTGCCGCTTATTTCGTTTGGTATCTTTCGTAAGCCGCTTGGTGCATTTCGACAGCTTGATCAATGCCCATGCTCTTAATCGTCTCTACCATTTTGTCGAACTCGGCAATCGGCTTCTGCCCGTTAATGATCGCTGTCATCGTCTCGTTCAAGTACGTATTGACTTGGCTCATAATGGAAGTGACCGTGCTTGCTTCGTCCAACGTCAGGCGGATAGGAGGAAGCGTCAGCTCGGAGCTCGCTTTCATCCACTCCGTGTTGGCATCCCGCTGGCCTTGATCGAACAAGAGGGCGTCCAAATATTTGCTGTCCTGATTGATCGGGCCATCCATAATCGATAGCGCATAAGAAGCCAGCGCCTGATCATAGGTCAAGCCGTTCGGATTGTCGGTGATGAGGCCCGTAAACTTGATAGCATCGCCGTCCTTCTCGTAGCTCTCGCCCTCGATGCCAAAGTTGAACAAGTCGCTGCCCTGCGCGCTGTAATTAAAATCCATCCATTGCACGATATATTTCAGCTTGTCTTCATCGGCGCTTGATGTGATCGCTTCTCCATAGGTCAGCACCTTATTGTTCATATTGAAGGTCGCGTAGGCATTGCCATCCGGCGATACCGGCCATGGAGCGCCTGTCAGATTAAAATCCGGATCGGTATCCCTCATCAGGTTGAAATATTTGCCCATGCCGCTGAACACACCGCCCAAGTAGGAGCCGGCTAAATTATTCGTAATTTTATAGTCAAAGGCTTTGCCGTCATTCGTCATAATTTCCGGATCAATCAGCCCTTCTTTATACCAAGCTGCCATCGTCTCAAGGAAAATTTTGTATTCAGGCTCGATTGGCCCGAAAGCCACTTTTCCGCCCTTCATTTCGAAGCCGCCAATGACTCCGAAGGCTGGAGAAAAATCATGCAGCTTCGTCAAATTTCCCGGTCCCCAGTTGCCTGTAAACGGAAGCTCATCCTGCTTGCCGTTGCCGTTCGGGTCCTGTTCCTTGAACGCCTTAAGCACCGTATGCCACTCATCAATCGTTGTAGGCGTTTTCAAATTGAGCTTATCAAGCCAGTCCTTGCGCACGATGGGGCCCGTTGTCGCATTCAGCTTGAGCGCATCCAGCTTCAGAAGCGGGAACATATAGATCGTGCCGTCATCGAGAGCAATTTGCTTCAACACATCCGCATCGGATTCAATAATGCTTTTCAGGTTTGGCGCGTATTGGTCGATCAGCTCGTTCAAGCGAATAATCCGCCCGTCCTCGATCATTTTCTCAGGACCGCCTACTGCATCCGCCCAGTTGTAGTAGATGACGTCTGGAAGCTCCTTCGTTGCAATGAGCAGGTTGAACTGATCCTTTTGCTGTCCCAGCGGCGGGTGGGTAAATTTCACCTTGATTCCCGTCAGCTCTTCCTTTTTCTTATACGAGGCCATTTCCCCAAAGTTGTCCATCGAGGCGGTCAGCTTCGCATCATTCGCACGCCAATAATTAATCGTGAACGCTTCATTCGTAATGGGCAGCGGTATTTCCGTCAGCTTCTCTTCTCCGGCTGCTGGACTGGACGCCCCTGCATTGGCCGGACTGCCTGCTGCCGCTCCTTCATTTGGCGCATTGTTTTGCGAGCACGCCGACATCAGGCCGACAAGCAGCGCCGAGGACAAAATGACCAACCCCATTTTTCTTTTCACCCAAATCGCCTCCAAAAAATAATTGATTTTTATTGTTTCACGGCACCGATTAAAGCGCCTTGAACAAAAAACTTTTGAATAAACGGATACACCAGCATAATCGGCAGCGTAGAAATAATAATCGTGGCGTATTTAATGTTTTCTCCGATTGCAAAGCCTGTGTCCACGCCGGCACCCATCGACTCCGTACTGCTGCTAATTAAAATATCCCGCATTACAATCTGGATCGGATACAGCTCCTGGCTTCGCAAGTAGAGCATCGGGCCCACATAATCATTCCAATGGTCTACAGCATAATACAGCGACATGACCGCCAAAATCGATTTGGATAAAGGCAGGACGATACGAAATAAGATTAGAAAATCATTAGCTCCATCCAGCTTGGCGGATTCGATCAAGCTTATCGGAATGCTCTCGAAGCTCGTTTTCATAATCAGGAAGTAGAAGGTGCTGATTGCACCAGGGATGATCATCGCCAGGCGAGTATCCACCAGTCCCAAATTCTGAATGAGCAGAAAGCTTGGGATCATGCCGCCGCCAAAAAACATCGTAAAGGTAATGAGCTGCATAAACGTTTTTCGGCCGAATAAATCCATTCTGGATAGCGCATAGGCGGCAAAAGCCGTCATTAGCAAATTAACCAGCGTTCCTGCTACGACATAAAAGAGCGTGTTCAAGTAGCCGTTATAAATTTTCGGATTTTGAAACACATATTTATAAGCCTCAAGCTGGAAGCCTTCGGGCAGCAGCATGAGCGACCTTGAGCGCAGCAATTGATCTGGATCGCTTATAGAAGAATTCAGCACATACAGCATCGGATAAAAGGATACGGCTATAATGCAGCACAGCATAATCACATTGAAAAAGTCAAAAACATATTCCCCTGACGAGCGTTTCATAGGTCACCTCCCGTTTACCAGAGACTGGTCGAATTCACTTTTTTACTAATCGCATTGGCCATTAACAGCAGCGAGAAATTAATAATGCCGTTAATTAATCCGATAGCGGTCGAATATGTATAGTTGCCTTCTAAAATGCCGGAACGGTAAATGAAGGTGGAGATGACGTCTGACGTTTCATAGGTCGGTGCCGTCTGCATGAGCAAAATTTTCTGAAAGTCGGCGTTCATAACCGCACCCAAACGCAAAATCAGCATAATGACAACCGTCGGCATAATGCCCGGGAGCGTAATATGCAGCAGCTGCTTCCACCTGCCAGCCCCATCCATCTTCGCCGCTTCATAGAGCTGGGTATCAATATTGCTGAGCGCTGCCAGAAAAATAATCGAGGCCCAGCCCGCCCCCTGCCAAATGTTCGAAAGAATGTACATCGGCCGAAACATATCCTTCTCCGCTAGAAACATAATCGGCTGCAGGTCGAAGAAGCTGCGAATGACATTAAACAAGCCGCCATCGAGCGACGAGAACGTTTTCAGCATTCCGACAACAACGACGACCGAAATGAAGTGGGGCATGTAGCTGATCGTCTGTACCGTGCTCTTGAACCACTTTTTGCGGACCTCATTAAGCAGCAGCGCCAAAATAATCGGTGCCGGAAAGCCGAACAAAATGCTGTAAAAGCTGAGGATCAACGTATTTTTAATAATTCGCCAAAAATAATAGCTGTTAAAAAACATCGTAAAATTGTCAAAGCCGATCCATTTTCCTTCCAAAATGCCTTTGATTGGGCTATAAGATTTTTGAAAAGCCATCAACAAGCCGTACATCGGTCCATAGTGGAAAATGAAATAATACGCTAGGACCGGAATTAACATGAGGTATACATATTTATTCCGCAGCCATTCCTTTTTGAGGAAAACGAGTTTGCTTGTTTTAGCTCTGCTGCCCTTGAGCGCCTGCTGCTGCTCTTCCTCCAGCTTCAACTCCATTCTTCTGCCCCCACCCTAAATGTTAATCGATTAATATTTATGTTTATAAATATACAGGTACGGCTTCTCTTTTCACATGTTCATTTCCGATGGTTTTATGTTCAAAACCGTGATGTATCAAGGTGAAACGGCTGGCGCCTTCCTTTGGCGGCCCGGCGCGTTTCAATCCGAGAAATATAAATGCTTATATTTGCAAAAAAACACCCTGCGGCCGTATCTCGACGACTTCAGGGTGTAAACGATAAGCCTATGGCGTTTTCTTATATTCCGAAGGAGAAAATCCGGTATACTTCTTAAACATTTTGCTAAAATAAGACGAATTGCCGCCGAAACCCGTTTCCTCAGCCAGCGCCGCTATTGTAAATTCCTCGCTTTGGCCGATTATCTCCAGCGCCTTTTGAATCCGAAAGCTCATCATGTAGTTCGTAAATTTTTCGCCTGTCTCCTTCTTGAACATTTTGCTTATGTAATCCGGATTCATATAAATCTCCCCGGCAATAGATTGCAAAGTCAGCGATTCATCCTTGAAGCGGCTTTGGACAATATTTTTCATATGAAGCACCATCTGCGACTGCCTGCATCGATTCCGCTCATAGTTGTGGAGAGCAATCTCTTGGGCGATGCCCATCACATATTGTTGAAAAGACTGCAAGGTGCTCGTTTCGATTAAACCCGGGAGCTTATCCATATACGCCTTCATCTCGGAAGATCCACACAGCCGAATCATTTCCATGTACATCTGGATCAAATAGGATTTCGTTGTGGATATGTCATAGCGCAGCTCAGAAAGCATTTGAAACATTTGCTGAAGCTCTTTATCCGCTTCTGCCCAATGCCCTGCTTTAATTGCTGTCATTAAACGTTCTTGGTCATACTCCCATTCAGAACGATCCCCTTCCCCAGATGGGGAAATGTCGCGCTCCATAATAAGACTGCCTTCACCGAGATAAAATCGATGGTTCAAGCAGACAAGCGTCTGCGTATATAAGCGCCGCGCCTGCGCCAGCTCTCCCGGCTCGCTGAGGGCGGCGGTTAGGTCAAAATGATAATATTTCGTGAAGGTGGCGCGGATGCTGTCAATTTTCTCGAAAAATTGCGCCTCTGACAGCTCGTCCTCCATGAGCAGAAGGACATGCTGGCCTACAGTAGAGCTGAGTATCGGATTAGGAAAGATATCCTCAGCAATATTTTTAACGGCAAATAGATGCTCATACTCATGCTCGCCCTCAATTTCCACCAGCAGCAGGCGTACGCTTTGCGTTTGAAAATGCAGCCCGAACAGGTCGCCAAAATACTGCCATTCTCTTACGCCATACGTTTTATTCGTTACGAACTCCTTTAGAAAATGCTCCTTGGCATGCGGCAACACGCGCTCTAAATCATACTTGATTGATTGCACGAAGCTCTCCTGGCTGGCCCGTTCCTTCTTCTCCTGAACGATCTCCGTGATGGCCTCCACCAAGCTTTCCTCGCTGCACGGCTTCAGCAAATAATGCTTCACCCCATACTGCATAGCTGTTTTGGCATAATCAAATTCTGAGAAGCCGGTCAGCATGATAAAAGAGATACCGGGATACTGCTCCGCAACAGCAGCTACGAGCTGCAAGCCATCCATGCCCGGCATTCGAATGTCGGTAATAACAATGTCCGGCGGATTGTCCCTCAACTTTGTTAGCGCTTCCAAACCATTTTGCGCTGTTCCTGTTAATTGTGTACCTAGCCGAGCCCAATCCATCACGGAGGAAATGCCGTCAAGAATAAGCCATTCATCATCAACCAAGAGAACCTTGTACACCGCTACTCCCCCTCCCCTATTGCCAGCCTGATAAAAGCTGCGTCTTTTATTCTTAATTTTACCTTGCTATGACAAAGCAAGCAATGAAAGGGAGATGTGCAATTGGGAGCACAATTAGAGATGTACAATTAACAGCACTAGCAAAAAAAGCAAAGGCAGCTTTAACTGCCCTTGCTCCTTCTCTTTATTGCTCTTAAATATTAATATCATGAATGTTGTCGATAATAATGCCTTCCCTGACTCCCATTACGGTATTTCCTTTTTGAAGCGCTTTTCACAGGGTCTACACAATATCAACGAACTAGTGGAATAACCCTCGGTGAATGCTAGCCCACACCTAACCTATAGCTATACCCTCCACTGCCGCACCAAGTTTTTTCCGCATGCTATAATTGAATCGATGCAGCTTCTTTCACTGCCACTTGTAATCACATATAATCCCATTGATTTGGCAATGGGAATTGCCATAGCGCCGAATCCTCCGGTTCCTCCGGGAATGAAAAGCTTTTTCTTCGGCTGGGCATGGAGTACATTATGCAAGGCTTGATAAGCAGTCAAGGCAGTAAGGGGGACCGCAGCCGCTTCATTAAAAGACAAATGGTCAGGCATGATGGATAAAGCATCTTCATTCACGGCCGCATATTCAGCAAAAGCACCGATTTTATTAAGCGGCAGCCTCGTATAGACAGGGTCACCTACCTTAAAATTCAATACCTTATCACCAACGGCTTCAATAACGCCTGATAGTTCATTCCCTAAAGTGAATGGCAGCTTATAGTCGGCAATCATCCGCACACTGCCATTCAGATTAAGAATGTCCAGTGGGTTTACGCCTGCAGCTTTTACTTTGACAAGTACCTCATGGCTATTGATCTGTGGTATATCAACATCATTTAATTCCACTTGAATTTTTTTTGAATAATTCTGTATTTGTGCCGCTTTCTAGAAATTCCGTTTCTGTTATAGCCGGTGCTAAAACCTTTGCCTTTAGTTTGGCACCTTTCAGTTCTAGCTCTTTTGCAAGCCCTTCTGTGAAGGCACTAACATAATATTTAGATGCTGAATAAGCAACATTCCCAACAGCAATGGCATAACCGAGCGCGGATGAGACGTTAATTAACTGAGTTCCTTCGACATCTGCATAATCTCGCACATACAGAGTAGAAAGGATCGTCAAGGATTCGATATTAACACGCAGCATCGTTTGGGCTTTATCTAAATTCTGATCTGCTACAAAAGCGGCTTCTCCCAGCCCCGCATTGTTAATCCAAGTGTCTATTTCGTATTCCTTTAGCTTGCTATACAAAGTGTAAGCCTGATCTGTAACAGACAGGTCACTTGTTTGAACAATAACATTTACACTAGGATCTATTTCCTGAATGGCCGTTTTAAGCTCTTCTAATTTATCCAATCCCTGAGCTTGCTCCTGTAATAACGGTATACTTCATCCTATTCTCTCCTTCATAACGTGCAGATTAGTGTAAATGAGTTTCAAGCACAATTTTAGAATGATCATTCTTATTAGGGTAAAAAACAGTTAGATCTAACTTGCTATTCGTATAGCCATTTTAGAACGAACAGTAACGAATTTTTTTATGGCTAAAAATATTGCTTTTGGAGCGGCATTCCTTGGCTTGTTCAAGGCATAAGATACAAGCTCTTTCTTGCACTAGAGGGACAAGTGGGAACTTGTATCACAGAAACAAACCAGCTTCCATTTAGGTCACTCCTTTTGCCCATCATGTTGGCATGACCCTTTTAATCTAAAACGGACAGTGTCATAGCAATAATATTGTTGAATTTTTGTTGATCCGATGTTGTCTTGACCAGCGTACGCAGCCCCAACCACGCATTCATTAAATAATGAGAAATCATTTCAGGTTCAAGGCCAGCCTTGATCTCACCCGATTGCTGGCCCTCCAGAACAAGGTTAGTCAACAATTCCTCAGTCCGTGAATAACTCTCATCCACCAGGGATGCAACTTCTGGATCCAACACGCCCAGTTCCACGCCTGAATTCACGAGAAAACACCCAAGAGGTTCCCCTTCATTTTTTATTGTCGCTTCAAACAACTCCCGGATGATTTCCTTTACCGGCGTTCGCTTTTCAACCAAAAATTTCATTCTATTCGTTTGCTTAGCTTCATATCGTTCGAGAGCTTTTATAAACAAGGCATGCTTATCCCCAAATGTATCATAAATACTTCTACGATGAATGCCCATAAAGTTAACCAGTTCATTCATTGAAGTTTTCTCGTACCCTTGTGCCCAAAATAGCTGTATGGCTTTATCTAATACTTCATTGATTTCAAATTCCTTGGATCTTGCCATCGTCATCACCTCGAATAATCATTATACATTTAAGTGAACGATTGGCAAACTGAAATAAACATAAGAAAGAGCAAAGGCGATTATAGTCCCCTTTGCTCTTTCCTCCAAGCCTATTGCAGCAACTGCTGCCAAAGCAGGATGCCTAGCTCGTTTGCAGCCAGTTCACTTTAGCCCACGACAGCTTGCCCGCACCCGCGCCATTTGCAGCCACGAGCCTTGCTTTCAATGTCGCTGGATCATCAGCTGTATAGCTATAAGGAAGCGTTGTGAATCCGTTCCAGGAAAAAGGCTTGATCGCTGCTGGAACTGGAGAAAGCGGGCTTCCCGCTGTATCGCTATTTCCTCTAAAGGTTGTTCCATCCAGCGAATAGATCGTGTCTATAGCCGCGATTTTCCCCGTATAGTCAGGAAGACTGGCATCCTTCTGATTATTGCGAAGCGGGTAATAAACATCAATAATGACTGATTTCTCAATCAGCACAGCACCATTTTCTGTGGAAATCGCTCCATTGCTCGTTACGCCAAAATGATAACCATTGCCGGAAATGGCTGTCTCCATCGCCGAAGTAATCCGTGATCTGGCACTCCAAGCGCCTGCGCTGTCCATAACGATGTTGTAGGCATGGACGTTTCCAGCCCGCAGGCGAGGCATCCGGTCCTGCTGATCCTGATAATAGTTGTGATGCAGCGTCACTTCAAGCGCTGCATTATCGCTGGCAAATTCGGTTGAGCCCACCAGATGCCCTTTCTTCTGGCTGGCAGCAACCGCGATAATGTCATCCTTGCTCAGTCCTACTGCACTGCTTCTTAAAAAAGCATACATAGGATAAGCCGACTGATTCGCTTCCAGCGCATTGATTTGCTGGGTGACCCAGCTGCCTGTACTGCCGTCATCGCCTAAGAAGGAGGACCATGAAATGGTGACGCCATTGCTTCCTTTTTTCACATCGACCAGTCCGTCATATGCTTTGTGGAACGTACAGTGGTCGATCCAAAACTTGCTGCTTTCTTCGATTGTGATATAATCCCAGTCGTTTTTGTCGTAATCTCCCTTGGTTGCTTCATCCCATTCCCACAGCTCATCAAATTCGAGATTGCGAATGATGACATTCGTGCTTCTCTTGAAGGTAAAAGCAGCATGCTTGATCTTCGCGCCGTTGGCGGAGAAAATCGTCAGGTCCGTAAAGCCGTCCACTGTAATTTTGCTAACGCCCGTATTAAGTAGAACCGGGTGCGTTAATGCGCTGTTGTGAGAGGCGAACGGCGAGACTTTCGCTGCCGCCGGAATTTCGTTCCAGCCAAGATCGAGATCGTTCATGATTTCGACGACCTTATAGCCTGAGCCTTTCTTTAGCGCAGCGGCTAGATCTGTTGCATTATAAACTTTTATATATTGGGAATCGGTTTCGGCGATGCTGCCTCCCCCTGTGTTGCCTGCGGAAAACCCAGTTAGTTGATATTCGCTGGTCGGCCCAGATGTTGGAGAAGGCGTTGGTGTCGGTGTTGGAGCAGTCGTCGGGCTAGTGGATGGAGTCGGGGTTGGCTGCACCGTCGGAGTCGGGGTTGGAGCCACTGTCGGCGAAGGTGTTGGTGTCGTTGGCACCGAGCCTGAGTTGGTAACGCTTACATTATCGAACTTAGCAATAGATTTAAAAGTTACCAAACCCGCTGCACCCGCAGCCAAGCTGGAATCCGTAGCCGAGAGCTCAAGCTGGCCGTTTACATAAAGCTTGATGGACGTTCCACTCAATTCGAGCTTCACCTTATACCATACACCCGTTGCCAGGCCAAAATTCGTTTTGCTCGCTATAGTTGTCGTGGAACCGCTTACTTTTTTCCTAATTTCAAGTGTGCCTCCACTGCTGTTATACAAGGACGCTGCATAAAAATTATTGCCATCCACGTATCTGCCGGCAACATACGTTCTAGTCGATCCATTAAAATCAACGATCTTTACATCCGCCTCCACCGCATAATCGGTCCATGTCTGGCTGCCAGCAGAAGTTCGGCCTTCGCTTGTGCCCGATTGGGAATAAACCGCATTGCCGCTGTCTTGAACGACGGACCAGCTTCCGCTAGTGGATGTCCAATTGCCTGCTCCTCCATCAAAGCTGTCCTCCAATAGCGTCGCTGCGCTTGCCGGATAAACAAAGCCGATTGTCCCAGCTGACAAGACAAGCGTTAAACATAATACGAACACCAAATGCCGCTTTATAAAATCATTCATCTCAAAATACTCCTTCCATATTGTAGTAGATTACATTCTAATTATAGTAATTAATGGTAAAATTTGAATAGTCTCGAAGACCTAATAAAATCGGAGAAAACAGCCAAACAGATCACCACTACTATTCATGGAAGTGTTATAATTGATAATAGTTATCAATTATATACCTGATAGAAAGGAGGCGAGCCGTTGTTTTGAAGGATGACGACTATTTATTACTGTGGCATCATGCGCACATCCGGCTGAACGATATTCGCCATCAGCTTATAGGAGTTGGAGGCCAGTTAAATGCCTACCGGCTTCCATCGCCCGCTTTTATATATATCGTTCGCGGAACGGCACGATTTCGGCTTGACGGGAAGGAGCTTCAGGCGGACCGTTTCCATATTCTGCACAGCGGCAAGGGCAGCCTCTTGGACATAGATGGAATTAAGGAACCATTAGAATATTATCTCATTCTTTATAAAGCTTCGCTGCCGCTCCTAACGGCTCCATTTATTCGAAAACTTGCGGATAATGACAGTCCTTTTCATAAACAATATGAATTCGCTCCCCATGATCCGGTTGCGCTGCTTCATTTGGTGAAGACGATGCAGCAGCAGTGGCATGAAACTCATTCCCTACAGCGAATTCATGTCAAAGCCTTGTTTTATCAGTTCATCTACGAGGTGGAACAGCAGTTGCAAATGCAAGGCAAGCAGACCGTCAAGCCTGACCTTGTGGAGCAGGTCATCCGACATATTCGTGAATGCTATAGCACGCCTATTACACTCGCATCCATCGCCCAATTGTTGAATTATAGCGCCCCATATGTCTCCAAGCAGTTTAAAAATAAGACTGGCTACAGCTTAATTGATTTTCTAATTCTAACTCGTGTGGATAAGGCGAAGGAGCTGCTGCTTCATTCGGAAGCTTCGCTCCAAGAAATTTCCAGCAGTGTGGGATATCCAGATTTATCTTATTTCATTCGTATCTTCAAAAAAACGACCGGTGTAACACCCGGAAGCTTCAAAGCACGGGCTGGCAGCAGCCAGCAAGAAGCAGATCGTCCTACCCTTATGCTTAGATTGTCTGATGCAGCACGGGGGTTTCGACGTTATATTGATATGGAACATGATAAGGATTATCAATATGTCGAAGAAGGGGATTTCACGATGTACAAAGGAACCAAAGCCTCCATGGGAGCGACCGTGCTGTTATGTCTAGCCTTAATGCTCAGCGCCTGCTCCAGCGGCAGTGGAGCTGCTAATTCCATAGCTTCCAGCACCAGCCCTGCTGCTTCCACTCAGACGCAGAACAATAGTCCGGCTGCAAGCCAAACGAATGCTGAACCTGCTCCAAGCGTATATACAGACAGTCAGGGGCATGAGGTACAGCTTCCCGAAAGTCCAGAGCGCGTTGTACTCCAAGGCAATTCAATCGGCGATCTGCTGGCGCTAGGCATTCAGCCCATCGGCGTTGATCGCCGATTTATTGATGAATCCGTCTATTTGGACAAAGAACAGACAAAGGCGCAGGATATTGGTTTTCCAACCAATTTTGAAGCTCTTGTAGACTTGGCTCCCGATCTGACGATGCTCGGTTATGTTTTAGATAAACAGTACGAAGAAGTATCAAAAATATCGCCGACCGTCGTTTTTGATCAAAGCCTGCCATTAGCCGAGCGCCTCCCCATCATTGGAGAAATCGTCGGTAAACAAGCCGAGGCCAAGCAGCTGCTTGCCGATTATAATGCTAAAGCTGAGAACATGTGGAGTGAGTTGCATAAGGCAGGAAAGCTTACTGAAGGCGAAACAGCGGTCGTGTTAATTTATTATTGGAGCAAAGATATGTATTTGATGAAAACCGGCGGTCTTGCCTCTTTATTGTATCAGCAATCAGGCTACCAAATGTCCGAGCGGGTAAAGGAGCTTGAACCGACCGCGGGCTCTCCCTATATTGAGGTTTCAAAAGAACTCATGCACGACATGCTCATCGGAGACCGCCTATTCATCTTGTATCCACACAATGAAGATGCGGAAGCCTCCTTTGCTGAACTGCTGGAAACATCCCTTTGGAAATCGCTCCCTGCCGTCAAGAGCGGAAAAGTCACTTTTGTCGAAACAAAGTGGAATTACGAAGATATGCTGACTAGTGATATGCTGCTGGACGAGCTTCCCAAGCTGTTGGCTCAATAAATTTGAAGGTATTGCAAGCATAATCGGAACACTATCCATCCCCCATTGCTTGTGACGCCTAATAAAAGAAGGTCTGCGCCCTCCCATTCATGCGGGGGTTGCAGACCTTCTTCTCTGTTTAATACCACGCTATTTAAGCAAAATAGTCTTATTCTCTATCTTTGAACAATCGGACAATTGCCGCAATAGCCACGAAACGCTGCGAGCCGATAAGCCAGGCAGCAGGTCGCCTTCACAAACATCATCTGATCGGGTTCAGTCGGATGTGCCATGAATTTCGGCGTCATGCGAAAAGGATTGCGGCGCAGCCCGAAAATTTCCGGCTCCATGTCCCAGGCCCAGCGCCTGAAACGCTCGCGTACTGCTGCCTGGCTTTCCTCACCGGCTGCCTCCATAGCTTCATCTTCCATATAGTCATAGAGTGCATTATAAATCTGCTTCCACAGCAAGGCAGCAGGGGTTTGTGATGCCTGCGAAAGTGCAGCAATAATGGGCCTCACTTCATCCCGGTAGAAAATAGGAAGCGCGGCTTGAGCATTTTCAGCAGGCGCCTCGGCAGGAATCTCGGCGGGAATAGTCTCACGCCAGCCCTCATGAATGTGAAAGGAAAAGAGCGGCATTCCATCTATTCGGCTGAGCTGCACCGACATATTCGTCATTCGCAAGGCTGAGGCTCTACGATCTGCGGCGGCGAGCATGCTATGCATGGCTCCACAAACGCCTGCATACCAGCTGCAAAAAAAAGCTGCTGCTACGCGCATGTCCTCTGTCCCAATCATCGGGGCGTATGTTCGGAGCAGCAGCTCGGCATTTTGCTTCTCGCTCAGCTCCACCAGCGTAAAGCTCAATATCGTGTTTTCTGCTGCCACCGAAGTAACAAAAAACTTCTCAGATAAAGACATACCTCTATTGGCCTTTATTTTCAAAAATCTGTAGAACGGCATCAATCGCAAAACGGTTCGCCAGAGGGGACATCCCCAGATTAAACCATTCCTCTCCGCCTACCAGGTACACCTGATTTTTCTTCACGGCCGTCATGTTTTTCCACAATGAGCTGCTTTGGATTTCTTTGTAATAATTCTGGATGGTTTCATTGCTATCATCATTCATCTGCAAAATAATATGGTCCGGATTGTATTCCGGCAATTTCTCCAGCGATATGGTAATGGAAAGCTCACTCTGAGGGAAATTCTCAACCGCTTTAAGCCCCAGCGTTTTATGAACAAAGCTGCCACGGTCAATATTTTCGCCATAAAGAACAATGCCATCCGGCATAATCATCATATACATGACCGTTTCGTCCCCAACTAGAGTATCGAGCTTCTCTTTGGCTGCCTGTTCATGATCAACTAAATCTTGAATGACCTTATCCGCAGCCTCGGGCTTGCCTAATACGCCAGCAATATCCTTCAGCTCATCACGCCAGTCATCGCGTTGCGGCAGCAATACAGTTGGTGCAATCTTCGTAAGCTGATCGTAGTCTTTGTCCGACCACCATACCGGCGTGATAATCAGATCAGGCGCAGCGGCTAATATTTTTTCAAAATCAGGCGTCGTGGCGATACCCATTTTTATTGTATTTTTGAATGCATCCTCCAAATAAGACGGAAACTCCGGGTGATAATTTTGCACGGCAATTGGCGTAACGCCCAAAGCTTGTAGAAATTCCGGATACACAACGGAAAGCCCAATCACTCGGCTGGGATTTGCCGGAATCGTAATTTCGCCCTTCTCGCTGGCTACCGTACGGACGCTATCCGCTGCCGTGGCACTTGGCTCGCTGGACGAATTGCTCGCCTCTGGCGATACTGATGGTGAAGCTGTTGCTGTCGTATTTCCTTGTCCATTGTTCCCCGAGCATGCAGCCATCACAAGCGCCACCAGCGCGATCATGATTAGCGATAATGCTGTCTTCGATTGTTTCATTTTTCTGTACCCTCCTGAGCGGTCGATATATCTCATTTCTCATCAAGCGTAAACGGCTGTCGCTGTCCTCTGGCGGCAAAGCTAGCGTTTCGCGTTGAAATATAGGAAAGGATGGAAAAATCATATCCTTTCCTATATTTTTAAAAATGAGAATCAATATCACTGTTAGGAGTATAACGGATACTTTCCTCCTCGCCTATCGACGATCTCGCCAACATTTTATGCACGATTACGCCAAAGCTTTAACACCTCGTCCAATACCAAATCTTGCGTGAACGCTGTATATTCGGTCCATGGATAAGAAGGAAGCTGGTCGATTCGCCTATTTCTGACTGCCTTCAGCTGCCCCCACGCCGCTGATTGCCGCAGCTCCTGCCAGGCTGCTTGCGCCTTTGCATCGTCATCTACAATGAGCAGAAGCCTATCCGCATCCGTATGCATCAGCTCATCCCGTGTCCATTGCTGCTCGGGCTGATCTAGCATAATGCCTGCCGCTGGCGCAATTTGGAGATCGTCATAAAACACCTCGCCCAAGCTTCTGCTGCTCAAAATGTTAATCGCATGCTCCGATATTCGGGCAATGAGCAGACGATCGTTGCCCCATACCTTCTTCACTTGTTCCCGTACAGCACGTGTTTTTCGTTCATACTGATCGAGCCAGGCTTCCGCTTCTGAGGACTTGTCCAGCCACTGGGCAAGCAATCTTAGCTGCATTCGCCAATCATGCTCCAGCCATGGCATCAAATAAGTTGACGCTAGCTCTTCCAGCTTCTTCTCTGCTGCCGCGCTCGTAAATTCTTTAAGCCCGATGATGTAGTCCGGGTTCGTACTGCGTATCTGCTCTATTTTCACATCATCATCCTGCGCTAAGGGCAGAACCGAATGGGTGTCGTATTTTCGACGGTAATATTCGGTCCATGGATGATCGGCTGGAGCCGCATGAGGCGTAATATGCAGCGCAAGCAAATGTCCGATCATGTTGGCATGATAGGCTACGATTCTTTTTTTAGCATTTTTCATATATGCAGCAGGCGGCGTACCCGTTATTTTTTTAAATTTGCGCCGAAAATAAAGCTCATCCTGATAGCCGACATAGCTGGCGATATCTTTAAGCTGGTATTCCGAGTCGGGCTTCATCAGCTCCTGGGCTTGCCTAATGCGATATCTTGCCAAATATTCAATGGCACTCCAACCATAGGTTTGCTTAAACAGCCGGATAAAATGCCGTGAGCTGATGCCAGCCTCCCTCGCCAATAGCTCAATGGTCAGCTCCTCGCGGTAATGCTGCTCGATATATAACTTGGCACGCTTCATTGCAGCCTCGGACTCCGTGTCCAATACGCGCTTGCCATCTCGCAGCAGGCTGTACAGCAGCTCATAAAACTGAATTTGACCACGCAATCGCTGCAAGCGATTGTCGCTTTTTATCGTATGGCCCATAGCCTCGCAAAGTGCACTCCATTCAATCATGGAGGTTACCATGACTTCTCCTTCGACGGGAAACCGCAGATTTTGGGGCTGCCGCTCGTTCTGCGTTTGCCGCTCCGACGATTCGGGCTGCTCAAACACATCAAAGCGCACAGCATAAAGTCCACGCTCGCCCGAAACGTCTAGAAATGCCTCGATTAGTTGACCCGGCATACAAACAAAGGCACTGCCTGCCCTTAGCTCCGAATACCGCCCGTCTACAGTAATCCAGCCTCTGCCGGATGCAGCAAGCAGCAGCATATGCGATTCGATGAATTGCAGCCGAAACGACCAGCTTCCCGAGCTGCTATCGTTTTTTTCGACCGCTCTAAGCTTGAACCACATGTTGTCCAGCCGCTCATATTCGCCCGCTTGCGAAGCGTATTCATGATCGGACATCCTGCTCGCCACCTTTTTCTCTTTACCTTTATGCTTATTATTTTATAGGAACGAGCAGCGATAAGAAATACAACCCTCCCCTGTGCGGGTAAAAAAAAGAAAGCTGCCGCCAAGCCGCAGGTTAAATATCCGCAGTTGGCGACAGCCTTATTCCTGTTGTTTATATATAACGGTTCATGCAGAATGCAAAAACTTAAGCTTAAGACTTATAGCTCGTTTGGAGCCAATTCACTTTAGACCACGAAAGCTTGCCTGCACCCGAACCGTCAGCTGCGACAAGTCTTGCTTTTAAAGTGGCTGGGTCATCTGGAGTGTAGCTATATGGAAGCGACTTAAGTCCGTTCCAAGCAAAAGGCTTAGTAGCTGCCGGCACAGGTGAAAGCGGGCTTTTGGCAGAACTGCTGTCCCCTCTGAAGGTTGCTCCATCGAGAGTATAGATCGTGTCGAGTGCCGCAATTTTTCCCGTATAGGTGGAATCGCCTGCATCTGCCTGATTATTGCGAAGCGGATACGTGACATCAATGATTACAGATTTCTCAACGAGCACAGCCCCACCCTCGGTCGAAATCGCACCGTTGCTTGTAATTCCAAAATGATAGCCTTTGCCGGAAATCGCCTTCTCCATGGACGAGGTCAGCCGTTTTTTGGAGCTTCTTGCTCCTGCGCTGTCCATCACGATGTTATAGACATGGACATTACCGCCACGCAGGCGCGGCATCCGATCCTGCACGTCTTGATAATAGTTGTGATGCAGCGTCACTTCAAGCGCAGCGTTATCGCTGGCGAATTCAGTAGCCCCAATCAGATGGCCCTTCTTTTGGCTGGATGCAATGGCAATAATATCATCCTTGCTTAACCCAACCGAGCTGCTTCTTAAAAAAGCGTACATCGGATAATCCGATTTATTCGCCTCCATTACATTGATTTGCTTGGTGACCCAGCTGTTAGCACTTTGGTCATCAGCTAGGAAGGAGGACCAGGAAATCGTGACGCCCGTGCTGCCTTTTTTCACATCGACAAGACCGTCATAAGCTTTGTGGAACGTACAGTGGTCAATCCATACGTTGCTGCTGTTTTCCACCGTTATATAGTCCCAGTCATTTTTATCGTAATTGCCTTTCGTCGCTTCATCCCATTCCCACAGCTCGTCAAATACAAGATTGCGAATGATGACATTCGTGCTTCTTTTGAAGGTAAAAGCGGCATGCTTAATCGTTGCCCCATTCGCCGAGAAGATCGTCAAATCGTTGAAATCATCGACCGTCACCTTGCTGATTCCCGTTTCCATTAAAACCGGGTGCGTTAATGCGCTATTATGAGCAGCGAAAGGCGATACTTGGGCCTCTTTCGGAATCTCATTCCACCCTAAGTCAAGATCGTTCATAATTTCAATGACCTTATATCCCGACCCTTTCTTTAGCGCAAGAGCAAGATCCTTGGCATCATACACTTTCATATAACGGGAATCTGTTTCTGAAATCATGCCCCCACCCGTGCTGCCCTGCGCAAAGCCTGCCAAATTGTACTGGCCTGCCTTCCCTGCTGGCGGTGAAGGAACGAGCGTTGGCACAGGCGTCGGTTCAACCGATGGGGTTGAAGACGGTGTCGCCGTTGGTTCAATTGACGGTTTAGTCGATGGCTCGGTTGACGGCACTGCTGTCGGAGCAGGCGTCGATACTGGTGTTGGCGCCACAGTCGGCTCGGTTGATGGCAGCGTTGCATCTGGCGAGCTATCTGCAATCTTCACATTATCGAACTTGGCGATGGACTTGAACGTAACGAGTCCCGCGGCACCCGCCGCCAGGCTGGTATCGGCAGCTGACAGCTCCAGCTTGCCGTCTACATACATGTTGATTGTCGTTCCGCTCATTTCGAGCTTTACCTTATACCATACGCCAGTCTCTAAAGCATAACCCGCTTTGCTAGCCAACGTCGTTGTCGAACCATTCACTTTCTTTCTAATTTCCAGCGCACCACCGTTGCTGTTGTACAGCGATGCTGCATAAAAGTTATTGCCATCTATATAACGGCCCGCCACATAGGTTCTCGTCGATCCATTAAAATCGACAGCCTGTACGTCAGCCTCAACCGAATAATCGCTCCATGACTGACTGCCAGCAACCGCACGCCCTTCGCTTGTGCCAGACTGGAAATAAGCTTTATTGCCTTTCTCATTAACGACAGACCAGCTTCCGCTAGAAGGTGTCCAATTGCCAGCACCTGCATCAAAAGTGTCTTCCATTAGTGCAGCTGCCTTTGCCGGATAAACATAGCAAAGCGAAAGCACAAGCGCTGCACACAAAGCCAAAATCACATTCCTCTTAAAAAAATAATCCAATTTCATTCTTACTCCTCTTTCCGATAGTAGATTTATAACCTATATAAATATCGGAAATTTTGGAAATATTTAAATAGTCTATAAGACCCAAAATAAGGGAATTTATTTCATCCCCGGCTTCAACAATGGCTATATCCTTTACGACTACTAATATATCAATAATAGGTTTCGCATAACCGATAGAAGGAACCGATGTGCTGCCAATATGGTAGATGTCCATTACTCCTTCATTAAAAATTCTCCTTAGCTCCTTACCTTCTGCAGAGTATGCCTCATTCCATTTCTCAGACCAAGCCGCTATTGTCGTTTTGCGCATTAATCCTCCCTAAAGTCTATTCTCTTTATTGGCTATAGCAGGAAAAACAAGGAATATCGCGAAGATATAACCTTTAATAAAACATGAAGTATTAAAATGGCTGCATCTATGTGGGGGTAAGTCAGTTGGTATCATTAACAATCCCAGCGACTAACTGGGCAAAATAATGGGCTTCCACTGCCGTCACTCGCCTTTTTCCATATTCCTTTGCCTGAATACAATGAAGTGTGGAGGCGAGTGTAATCACGCATGCCGCTAATGAAACTAGACAATGGTCGGGGATCATCTATTACCTCAGAAGGTTCCGCAGCATGCTCTCCTGTATTAAAGTTAATAGCAGACAAAAGATCTTTAATGTGGGGGTCATGTGGGATGAGTATAGAAAAAGAGATTTATGTGCTTCTGACAGATACGGGAACCCTCTTCACAAGGATTATCCGAACGTTTACGAAGGATCCGCTGAATCACGCTTCGATCGCTTTTGATTCGGACCTGCGCGAAGTGTACAGCTTCGGCAGGAAAAATCCGAACAATCCGTTCTTCGGCGGATTCGTCCGGGAAGACGTGAGCAGCGAGTTTTTTGGCGAGTCGATGTGCGCCCTTTATCGATGCACGGTGAGCCCGGTAGTTTATGCTAATCTGAGAAATCAGGTTCAGCATTTTGAGCAAAATCAAGATTTGTATAGCTACAATTTGGTCGGCATGTTAGGCATTCTGTTCAATATCGAATGGGAGCGCAAAAATTCATACTTCTGCTCACAATTCGTGGCGACGATGTTCCAGCAAAGCGGGATGATTCTGATCGACAAGTCGCCGCTGCTCGTAACGCCTGGCGATCTCCAGCATACGCCCAAGCTGGAATTGGTGTATCATGGACATCTGAATTCATATGTGGGCTGTCAGAACAGCATGGCCGCGGCAGGCTCGTTCCGCACCGCATAGAAGGGATCCCGGAAGAAGTCGGGATCCCTTCCTTTTTTTCGAAGGCTGAACTGAATTTTCTTTTATTCCCCTGTAATGCAGGTTAGCAGTTCCCCAACAGGTGTACGAGGCCGAGGCTTAGGCTTCTTATCGGGATCAAAATAACCAAGATGCAGCGTGCCAATAATTCGTTCGCCTGGCTTTACGCCCGTAAGCCTGCAAAAATCCGGGTCGAAATTATATTCATTCGTCTTCCATACGACACCGATTCCCTGCTCCCACGCCAGCAGCTGGATATTTTGAATAAGCGCGGAGCCTGCACCAACAGCATCCTCCCATTCCCGCTGTCTAGCGTCAGCCTCTATGACGATGAGCAAATGGGCCTGCATGCGTTCGCAATAATCAAGCTGCAGCTTCTGTCCCCATTTTTCCCGCTCGTCCTCCGAGAACGTATGCAGCACCGCATCTGAAAACTGCTGCCTTCCAGCTCCCATGAACAAAATGAATCGCCAAGGCTCCTTGCGTGAATGAACCGGAGCCCATACAGCCGCATCCAACAGAGCAATGACCGTTTCCTTCGCCAACGTCCGATCGTTAAATTGACGTATCGTTCTTCTTTCGCGAATGAGCTGCTCAATTGCCGATATTGCCATCTCGCATCTTCCTCCTCTGCTCACCGCCCTTTATTGGGTAAGAAATTGAACCGTTTCTTCAATAATTTTCGTTTGGCCGATTGGGCCGCCAGGACCTTGAAACCATAGGCCATAGTCCACCAAATGGACATGGTTATTTTGAACAGCCTTCAAGCTTTTCCACACTTCAGTCTTCTGCATCTCCGTCGTTTCCGCAGGATCGGATGACAATAAGAAGATGTGGTCCGGGTCAATAGACGGCAGCTTCTCCAGCGAGATCACCTGCATGGAATCCGCTGGATCCGGTATAGAAGCTGGCGCTTGCAAGCCTAGATCATCATAAAGAACTTCATAGTTCCGTTTACTATAATAGCGCACTTCCTTATCAGACAGGCGCAAAAACATAACCGTGTCATCGCCGATAGCTTGCTTGATTTTCTCTTTGCCCTCTGCAGCCAGCTTCTCGTAATCCGCAATAACCTGCTTCGCCTGCTCCGTTCTTCCGAGCATGTCGCCCAGCTTAAGCAGGCTCGTCTTCATCCGAATGATGCCCTGCTCATCCTTCACTTTCTCCGCAAACAAGGTAGGGGCAATTTTATTTAAGCTGGCAAAGGATTCGCCCATAAAGTCTTGGCCAATAATCAGGTCTGGCTCCAAGGCTAAAATGCTCTCAAAATTCGGCTCCACCTGCCAGCCTAAATTTTTCTGCCCTTGCAGGCGATCGGCAAGATAGGTCGGGAATTGATCGCTGCCTTCTTCATTGCTTGATGCCGCCTGCGGCACGATGCCAAGCGCCAGCAAATAATCGGTAGCGGCCGGAAATAAGGAAATAATATTTTGAGGCTCCCCTTTAATAACCGTTTCTCCCCATGCATGCTGAATGACTTTCTCCTGCGTGGACGGCTGCTGGGTTGCTTGCCCGCTGTTCGTTTGCTGCGCTGCATTGCTGCCGTTTCCATTGCCACTCGCAGCTGTCGTGTTTGATGTGCCGGAGCATGCTGACAGTAATAGGGTAAGGCTAAGCATAAGAAGGAGCGTAATCGACTGTTTCGGTTTCATTGGTATGCGTGAGTCCCCTTTTTGTTTATATTGATAATGATTATCACCATTATGAATATAACGGCGAAAGGTACGCCTGACAATGGAGGATTCTGACCTGCCCGTAGCATTATACTGATCGGATGGCAAATGAACATAGCTCGTTTTAAAGCGTCCCGGAGAAATGCCAACATATTTTTTGAAAATACGATTGAAATACATCGCGTCTGGAATACCCACGCTTTCCGCAACCGCCTGTAGCGACGCATCGGTATGCAAAAGGAGTTCTCTCGCTTTATGGATTCGAATACGGGTCAAATATTCAATGAGACTGCTTCCCGTCTCTTTTTTAAACCTTCTGGATAGATGCCCCGCACTGCAATCCAGCAGTTCTGCCAGTCCATCCACCATGATGGGCTCTGCATATCGCTCGTTCAGATAACGGATTGCCTGCGCCACCATATTCGGCTTCATCGTTGGAATGCCCTGTGCATCCAGCTGCCGCAGCAGCTCGTGGACGAATTGATAAAACAAGGTTTTGACTTGGAATTTTGAAAGGGCGTCCGCCTGTCTCCACATTTGATTAAGGCTTGTAACATAGTTGTATAAAACAATCGGATAATGAGGAACGAAGGCATATTGAATGTGAAAAGGGAGCTGCTGCTCCAGTAAGGCTTGAAGCTCTCTGCTGCTGGGCAGCGGAAGGCTGGCCCGATAATAAATCATATAATATTCAAAGCAGTCCTCGACCTCGGAAATATCCAGACCTATGCCCTTTCCGCCATGCAGCACCTGCAGCTTGTTCACTTCATAGAATTTTCCGTCCAGTGCAACTTGGGCACTGCCTCTTGCTGTATATAAAAAACCGCTGGCTGGCAGCCGGTAGCCCTTCACTTGCTCCCCCGTGCGCATAACGTGATGCCGTATATCTAATATTTTAATAGAAGCCTGATTCCACAGCCTAACATGCTGCTCTATATCCATCGTTTCACCTTCCGATAAAAACCTGATCTGTATGCTTCTTTATTTTATCGATAATAATTCTCATCTACAATATAAATTTATTTAACACCATTTATAAATAGCTTGATATTACACTCAAAAACCTAAATAATGAGGAAATAGGGCTAATTGCTTGGATACATACCGTAACGATTAGAGATTTATTTTGCACAGCAGAAAGGTTGTCATTTACATCATGGAGTTATCTCAACGTTTAAGCCAGAAACGGGCAGCCAAGGAACCGTTCCCGGTCTCGATTCTCTCTCTTACGGTTGGCGCTTTTGCCATCGGCATGACGGAGTTTGTCATCATGGGGCTTCTGCCTAATGTCGCAACGGATTTGCATGTCAGCATCTCGGCTGCCGGACAGCTGATTACGATGTATGCCCTTGGGGTAGCTATCGGTGCCCCGATATTGACTATGCTCACCCAGCAGATTCCGCAAAAGCGGCTGTTATGTCTGCTGATGGTTTTATTTATTGTCGGCAATGTCATTTCGGTCTTTGCCCCAAGCTATGCCGTCCTGATGGGCGCACGGGTCATTACCGCGTTGACGCACGGAACTTTTTTCGGGGTCGGAGCCGTGATCGCTTCTAATCTTGTACCGCCGAACAAACGGGCCGGGGCCGTATCGATTATGATGGCCGGACTGACGATTGCCAATATTATTGGCGTTCCTCTCGGTACCTTTATCGGACAAAATATGGGCTGGCGAGCCTCATTCGGAGCCATTGCCATCATGGGCGTCATCGCCTTGGCAGGCATATTGGTTTTCATTCCAAAAATCAAGCAGGAACAAACAGCTAGCATCGTTCAACAGCTTGCCGCTCTTGCAAGACCGAAGCTCCTTGTATTCCTGCTAATATGCGCACTCGGCAATTCCGGACTATTCGCCGTCTTCACTTATATTACGCCGCTGCTTACGCAGGTTACGGGCTTTGCTGAGCACAGCGTAACGTGGATTTTAGTTCTTTTCGGCTGCGGCGTAACGCTCGGCAACATTGTCGGCGGGAAGCTTGCCGACTGGAAGCTGATGCCCGCCATTTTAGGGCTTTATGCGGCCATATCCGTCATTTTGGCTCTCCTAACCTTTACGATTCATAGTCCAGTGGCGGCCGTCGTGACGATTTTTCTCTGGGGAGCCGGTTCCTTCGCGGTTATGCCGGGGCTGCAGGTTCGAATTATGAGCCTTGCCAAAGCCGCTCCTGCTCTCGCCTCGACCTCGAGCCACTCCGCCGGCAATCTCGGCAATGCTGTGGGCGCCTTTATTGGCGGCTGGGTCATCACTCATCTGTCCTTAAACGCACTGCCATGGGTTGGAGCTGTACTTGTGGGACTGGCGCTGGTGCTGGGGCTTGCAACTTATATGTCGGAACGCAAAACAATCAAATAAAAAAACATTCAACATTTTAAATTGGAGGTATTTCAATGAGCAAACGCTATCGCATTACAAGAGCCCTGCAAAATAACAACTCGTCGGCGCTGACGATTTCTTTGGAAGAATGCAAACAATATTTTGCGTCGAAGCCTGATTTTTCATATACATCGGTGTTTACTGTAAAAGGCGCTACCACGATGTCTATAGAAGGCGATTTCTTTATGTGGAGCTGCGGAGAAGCTTCGATCCCCTTCCGGCATTATGAGGGCGATATTTACGTTTCCGGCACGAACGATGCGGTCATTCCTAAGCTCATTGAGGTTGCAAGCGAGCTGATCGCTGACATCGTAAACGAGTAGTTTTCGAGCCAACTCCAAACTTTTACTTCATACACAAATAGCCCTCACGACCACAACAACGTGGATGTCGGGGCTATTTTTTATGCCTATTCTCGCTATTTTCACTATTTTCATTCGTCCTTTATATAAATTTTGACAAAAAGTTCACAAAGATACAATTGTAAAAAATAGATAAATATGTAATGATTATATTCGTAGTCTACTAGAAGAAAAAGGAGAGTTTACCATGTTCAAGCGGCTTTTATTGGCGGTTTCTCTACTAGTCACGGCGGTATTTGGCGGGTTTTCCTTCACGCCTAGCGCGAATGCCCAGGCCATTCCCGAGGTAAGTCTGACAACCAGCAGCACACAATTGCCATCCTTCGACATTCCGGAAAGCAGCAAGCTTGACCTTACAGAAGCGTTGCCTGCACCTTCAGACATCTCTAGTTCGACACAAAGCCTGCAACAGCGCTCCCTCGACTCCGTCACTCAGGCGGTATACAATACCGATCCTGGCAACGCCTATACGATCAATACGGGCCAAGTCTATTTTGATTATATTGACCAAGCTGGCGGGCAGAAGTGGTTTAACTTTCAAACGACTGCGCCTAGCAAGCTGACCGCTTTTTTACAAACGGTACAATCCGCAGCTGTCGATTATGATTTGCACTTATTCCGCTTAGATTTAGATACCTTGCAATTGGTAGAGGAGCATTATTCGGTTTATGGTCCGCAAATGGACGAGCAAGTAAGCCGGATCGCTCCAGCGGGCATCTATTATTTGGCCGTCAATACGGTGGCAGGCTATGATGCAAGCAATCCGTTCTATTTTACAGTCGTTCAATCCTCTGTTTATGACAGTGCCGAGCCTGATGACAACTATGTGTATGCCAAAGCAAAAACAAGCGCCTTCACCGTCAGCCAGACCATCGACAACGCTTTTGACGAGGACTGGATCAAATTCACGGTCAGCACAGCTAAGCAGTACACAATATCTTTTAACAATCCAGCAGCTGGCACAAACTATCAGGTTAACATCTACAACCAGAATTTAAATCAGCTGGCTACCATTAACCAAAATACAAGTGGAACCTACAACATGAGTGCCGGCACTTATTATTTTAGAGTATTAAGCACTTCTTCGTTTAATGCTTCGCAGCCTTACACCTTCAGCGTGAGCAATGCGGCTGCGGCTGTCACGGTATCAAGCATTACCTCCGACCCTAACGTTTCAGGTTATATGACCTATGGGTATGGGAATAAGTATCGCATTCAAAACTATATAACAGTGACGGGATCAGCCCGGGATTCAAGCGGAGCTGCAGCTGCTAATGTCCCTATTACAGTGAGCATTAGAACCGTTCTAAACAATCTGCTTTATACGGCTACTACCACTACTAATTCCAGCGGAGGATTCACTGCCTCCATCTCCAGCATCCAGCCTGGTGTTGGGCTTTATGGCTATGATAACTGGGTCTCCTACCACTACTTTGATATTATTCCGATCCAGTTCAGCTCCAATAATGCGGTTTTGAGCTCTAATGAAACGACGCTTTACCACTTTGCTTATCAGATTTATCAACCTCATTAAATATTAAATATTAAATATTAAATGTGAGATGATAGAAGTATGATAAAAGCATAATAGAACTAAAGCCAATGCTCGCGGTCAAACGCGGCATTGGCTCTTTTTTTTGAAAATTAGCTTCCTATTCCTATTCAATTTGTGGCAATCCGCCTTCACGGGGTGGGAGGGTGAAAAGTTAAGAAGACAGGTCACGAAGACATTTAAGCAACGATTCGTTCCTTTATATAAGCCTTCGCTTGCTCCGCACAATGCCGAATATATTTAGCATCATCAAATAATTTACTCATCATGACTCCGCCTTCAATTAGCCCGATGACTACACTGCATGCTGCTTCCACATCCAGATCGCTGCGAAATTCTTGTCTACCCATCCCTTCCCTAACGATATTCCCAAGCTCGGTCATCAGCTCTTTCATGGCAAGCTGCGCCTTTTGCTTGAGCAGCGGGTGGCCGTCGTCATTTTCCACCGCAGTATTTAGAATGGGGCATCCGCCTTCACAAGCATCCTGTTCAATCAACGTTACATAGACATCGCATATTTCCAGCAGTTGATCTGTGGAGGAAGCTTTGTTCGAGATGGCATCCATCAGCAAACTCTTTAATTGCATAAAGGAATAATCAAAAGCAGCCAGCGCAATTTCATCCTTATTTTCAAAATGGTTATAGATGCCGCCCTTGCGGACATTGCAGCGCTCCATAATCTCCGACAACGACGTGCCCGCATACCCCTTCGTATTAAACAGGCCTGCTGATTGGCGAATAATATGTTCTTTCGTCATTTGTCCCTTGCGCATATCCAGCCCTCTTTTCAGAAAAATACCGATTGGTCTTAAAATAGCATACTCTTCTGCCGTGTTCAACTTCTTAGATGCAGATTCGCACCGTAACGCAAGAGGAATAGCAGCTTGATGGCACTCCAAAAGTATGTTAATTTAAAAACAGACCGATCGGTATTATTTGGAGGTGCTTCCTATTACAATTTCAATCCAACATATTCGCCACGCCACATTGGTCATTACGATAAACGGTAAAAAAATACTTGTGGATCCGATGTTAAGTGACGCCCGCGAGCTTCCGCCTGTTCCTTTCACTTGGACAATGCGCAGAAATCCGCTAACCCCGCTGCCCGTTCCCCTCCCTTTTTTTGAGGACATGGACGCTGTATTGTTAACCCATCGACATTTTGATCATATGGATAAAAAAGCGATCTCGGTGTTAAACAAGCGAACCCCCGTCTTTTGCCAGCCGGAAGATCAGACCTTCTTGCAGACCGCCGGCTTCCTCAACGTACAAGCCATCGACAACTCGTTGGAATGGTGCGGCATCCAGCTGAAACGGATCAAAGGACAGCATGCCCAAGGTATTTTTACCAGACTGCTTGGCCCTGTATCCGGATTCATCCTAAGTACAGCAGCGGATGGTTCTATTTATTTGGTCAGTGACTGCGTCTATACGCCTGCGATTGAAGAGACATTTAGGGAGAACCAGCCGGATATTGCGATTTTGCATACCGCACGCGCACAGCTGCTATTGGGGACGACTATTACGATGACAGCGGAAGATATCCTGCGTATTCGCAAGGTTTCGCCAGCTACGAAGCTCGTCGCTGTTCATATGGATGCGATTAGCCATTGTACACTCAAGCGCCAGCAGCTTAGAACCTTCCTGAAGGAGCGAGGCTTGGAAAATGAAGCGTTTATTCCTGAGGATGGAGAGGTCATTGCATTCTAGCTTTTCATGCGCTCCACTCAGCCTGCATAAATCTAGTAGAACTCTTCTCTACCTCAGCTTTATGGTATAATACCAATGATTTACATTAACCGAATAAAGTTGGGGGTACCTTTTTGAAGAAAATACATATTTGGGGAGCGGCTGCACTAATCGTGTGCTTGTCACTTGCCGGATGTTCCCAAGCATCTACAAATCATCAACAAGTGAAGCTGCGGACACAAACGAGCAATCACAATCCATCGAGGTCGATAACAGGCTGCTACAGACCGAATTTACGATGCCAGCTTCCATACTCAAAGACCAGGATATGGACAGTATAACGGCTGATGCGAAAAAGATTGGGATTGACGAAATTACTACAAATACGGACGGTTCCGTCACTTTTAGAATGCCGCAAGCTGCTCATAAGGAATGAATGAAAAAAGCAGGAAAAGGCATGCTGCAAGCGATAGAGGATCTAAAAAGCGGGAACTATTTGGCATTTATTAAGGGTGTCAAGCATAACAAAGCTTTCTCAGAGTTTACATTTATCGTGGATCAAAAAGCTTACAAAAACAGCTTAGATGCAATTGCGAATTTTGGCATTGGAGCGGCGGCAATGTCTTATCAAGCAATTGCTGGCGTATCTCCCGAAGAGCTCAAGGTCACCATTAACATTCAGGATGAGGGTACGGGAACTATTTTTGACACCATTATTTATCCTGATGCTTTAAATGAAATGAGTGGCAAATAAGCGGGAAATCTATAAAACTAGGATATGGGGGCCGAAGGAGCCATGAGCAAAAAGCAGGCGGAAACGATCCGCACCATGAAATATCGTTACAACGGGCCTAAAAATGGCATCGGCTATTCCTTTAGCCCCGTTCGTTATGAGGATGCAGAACCAGCCAATAATCGGATTTTTATTTATGAGGAAGATTTCAGCGATATGCTGCCGTATATTCAGCAAAAATACCCGCTTGCCGATATACGCACAGGCGAGATTTATGCAGCTTTCGATCCTTGCTGGGATAATCCGATACCGCAGGCGGTCTGGGAACAGGTTGTGCAGGAGCTTGATGCCCTATCTTTAGAAGACCCGGGCCAGCTTGCCTTTATCCATTCATTCACTGCTTGGGTTCGCGAGGTGCTGGAGCAGGCTGATGAAATTGTGGTTTATGGAAATTTGTAGAAGGAATGATCTCTGCTTTCCATTTCCCGTTCTCCCATAAGACGATCTAATCAATAAGTACAAGAAATACGGTACAACAACGCCAGCAAATTCATATGAACAGGTGATCAAGTTGAAGAACAAGCTGCGCAGTATATCAATCGACGGAGTAGACTATAAATATACGCTGTCTATGCGAGTCGAAAGCCAGACCTGTATGCACGAACTAAAAATTTATTTAAAGGATTCCAAAATCCACCCTTTACACATCCGCATACGCACATGGGATGATCCTATCGCTGGGTGTCCACTAAATTCGGGATTTATATTGGCTAATAATAGTAACAACATGCCTGAAGAGAATTACAATCTCAATCATCCCAAACGGGTTCGCGAGTGGCTCTTATATGGATTAAGCTGCGGATGGACTGGGACGAAAATGCTTGTCATCGAGGACGGACTTGCCGCTATGAAGGAAATGGGATATGAAATAGAGCGAATACAATCTAGTGCGTGTGCAACCGTAAACGGGCCAGATTCAGATCGAATCTAGCATCAAACGTATGGCCTCTACTACCGGGATTGTCCCCCTTATGAGTAGAACATTAGGGTTAACCCGATACTCCCTTGCACAAAGACTGACTTGGCGGACTCAGAAGCCACTATTTAACCGAATCACGGGTTAAGGCACTAGCTGCGGACTCAGAAGCCGCTAATGCGCGGTAAATGTCCATTTTGACGGGATTAGGAGCGCAATAACGACTTTCCTGTCCGCTTACGGCCTGAAATCGTAGAAAAATCCAGAATAGCGGAACCTCAGTCCTCCAAAAAAGGATCGAGCTTCCAGAGCTGCTGAAATTAGATCAAAAAAAGTGGCGGCGGCTCGTTGAGAAACGTTGACAGCATTTTTCAACTGCAATGGGCCATACAGGGTTAAAATACATGCTCGTCTAAGTCGCGAATCTTGACAAACCTTCCATTCCATATGTGCTCGTGATGCTCAATAATTTGAGGAGCGGTCAGCACAGCGTTCGCAAGGGTGCTATGGCTATTTTTCGCCAAAATATTAGACTTATAGCCACGGCTGTACGCGGCTCGAATCGTTGTATCCAAACAAAATTCGGTTTGTGCTCCAGCAAAAATAAGCTGTTCAATCGATTTCCCCTCCAAAACAACAGGCAATTCAGTGTTGTGGAACGAATCCCATGTCGTTTTTCGAATGACTGCATCCCCTGGCCTAATATCCAGTCCGTGATGCAACTGCCAATCTGGTGAATCGACATAAAATTCTCCATTTTTATTGTTATAATCCGTATGCTGGATAAAAATCACCGGAACCTCTGCCCTTCGTGCAGTCGCAATCCATTGGTTAATGCGGAGCACCAAGTCCTCTTTTTGATATAAGTAATTTTCCGGCAAGTTAAAAAAAACCTCCTGCACATCGATAACGATTAATGCTTGTTTCATCTCGGTTCTCTCCCTGTCTATTTCAATTCAATTCAATTCTTCTCCACCCTTATTTCCTCAATAATCAAATATTGCTCGCCATATGAACGCTGAATGTCTTCCATGCCTAACCGGAGTGATCGCAATAAAATTTGCGAATCCCTACTGACTTTTTCATGAATGATGCATTTCATATAGTTCCTGCCCATGTCTACCTCAGGACTGTCATCTGTAAATTGATTGATAGAGTTAACGGCATTAATCGTAAGCGTGGATACGGCTGCGGCAATAATGTCTAAGCCATATTTGGAAAATCCCGTGCTGCCCTTAGCTACAAAACCATAAATATCCTGATTGGCGTAGGTGAAAAAGGTTATTACGAAAGGATCTCTATGCTCCTCTGCTAATATGTCCCTTTGCCTATCCATTCTTATGTTGATATCATCATGCTCCATGAAATCCATCTCCTTGGTCGGTTCAAAAATGCTAAGTCCGCTATTGAAAATGGGATAATTCCCCTGCTGCTGCTTAAATTTTACTATAGCATGCTGCTGGACCGACGTATAGCTGATTCGAAGCGATGCTAGAAATTAGGCCCATTTCCCCAAAAAAAAAAAAAAAAACCAGCCCCAGCAACGGATACTAATCTCCGCCGCTTGACTGGTCGTTGCTGGGCCCCACCTGATCCTATTCCTGTTCCTATTCAACTCACCGCCATAACTCCTATTGCACCATTCAAGCTTCCCCTATTTCCCATCCTTGCAAAACATCTTAATGACATGAAATGACTTCGCATGGATCTCATATTCCATCGTGCTGCTCACCTTGATTTCGTGCTTTTGCGGAGCTACGTTAAGCGGGAGCTCGATAGAGTTGACCGCATCTTCTCCGCCTTGCATAATATAAACTTCCGCATCCTCGGCGAGCTGGAATTCGATCTTCAGCTCTACCCGAACGGTACGCTTGAGCGTATTGACCAGCTTCACGAAGATCACGCCCTCTTCAGCATCATAGGAGACGGAGAACGGAATTTCCTCTTCGTCATGGACGACCTTAAGCAGTTCGCTTCCCATAAGCGTGCTGTACATTTTTTGCACATAGTAGCTAGGGCTGCCATAGGAATGCTCGCCATCAAGCCAAATCATATCCGGTGACCACTGGGAATAGCCCAATCTTGCGAACAGCGGCGCATAAGAAGCGAGGACGACTACATCGGCATTCCGCTCAAGCCCCGTCATAAAGGCTGCCTCTCCCAAAGCGGCACTCCAGTTGTTAAAATGGGGCGCGTTCATGCCATTGCCATGGTGAGCCGCATATTCGCCAGCAAACACTTTAATGTTTCTTGGATACTTATCATAGAAATGGACGTTTTCGCACAGCCATTCCGGCTTTACATAATAATGCTCGTCTACCGCATACACGAAATCCGGATTTTTCGCCGCTCTGTCTTTATAGTAGTTCCACGCATTTTCATAGTTTTTCGAGGAAATATCCGGGCCTGCTGAGCCGATGAGCTTCATCGCTGGATATTGACGATGAATGGCTTGCTGGAACAGGTCGGAGCGCTTATAAAAATCGACATGCTCCGTTTCCCACTGCTCATTACCGAGACCAATCATTTCTAGTCCGAAAGGCTCTGGATGCCCCATTTGCGCCCGAATAAGTCCCCATTGCGAATCTGCTGGTCCATTAGCGAACTCGATCAGATCCAGCGCATCGTCAATGTATTCTTGAAAAGCTGGCGTATCGACGCATACGAGCTCATCAGACTGATACTGACAAGCGAGTCCAACATTCAAAACGGGGATTGCCTTCGCCCCCAAATATTCGCATAGCAGAAAATATTCATAATACCCGATTCCGAGCGTCTGATTATAGTGGCTGTATGGGCTCATAAACTGGTTTTCCTCATTATTTCCATGCAGCGCCCAGCGGTTGGTATTTGGTTTCCGCTCTTCCGCTTTTCCTATGCCATGCTTCCATTGGTAACGGTTATCCAGAGAGTAGCCCTCTACGACGCAGCCTCCGGGAAACCGCAAAAATCCCGGCTTCATATCCTTCAGCAGCTCTACCAAATCTGTGCGGAACAGTCCCAACACCGCATCTGCGGGAATCATGGAAATAAAATCAAAGCAGACGGTGCCCGGCTCGTTCAGTTGAATGACAAAAGCGCCATAAGAAACGACCTCGCTAGCGTGCAGCTCCGCTTTGTATTGAATCCATTCGCCTTTAACGGATGAAGTAACCTCAGCAAAAGCCATGATCTTTCCATTTTTCTCCACAAACACTTCAATGCCACCTGAGTAATTTTCTGCTCGTGCGTAGAAAGAGACGTGATAGGCCACGTCCTTCTTCAAACAAACGCCATCATACGCTTTATTCGTAAAAGCCTTCTGGCTATCCGTCGCGGTGAACGCCAGATAGTGCGGGTTTGTCGTGTTTTGCGGCTTGTCCGTTTCGATATTCAAAATAGCGCCGCTTGCAGCTTGCGGATATGCACTCCAGCCATAAAGTCCGGCATACGTCTCCTGAACACTGCCTTTGTCCCCTGTTGTCTCTAAAAACTCAAAGGAACGGTTTTCGATCATTTCCGCATGAAGACCACCGTCGAGCCCGTAATTGATATCTTCGAAAAACAGTCCGATCATGCCCTTCTCGATAGCAGGGCCACGTTGATTTGTTATATGGATTTGCATATATATCCCCTCTTTGCCACGTCACGCTGAACGTTGAATTTGATATATTCAGCATAATTTAGAAGGGCAGGAGCATTCAATTACACATTATGCGCATCTACTAACCTATTGTGCAAATTATATTTACAACGCAGCAAGCGGATTATACAATGGGCATACCCCGCATCCATGGAGGCGCTTATGAATATTGGAAATATAGGCTTTAATCATAGCCACGATAGCGATTTTATTATCAATAGGCCGCAAGGCTCCGGCGACTATATGCTGCTGCTTTTGAAAACACCTGCATTTTTCACCTTAAATGGCTCCGAAATGCTGACTGAACCGAATTCCTTCATCCTTTACAGCGAGGACGAGCCGCAAATGTACCGCGCATGCGGAGCGCAGTTTACAAATGACTGGTTTCACTTCAAGCTGCAGGAGGGCGATGAAGTTCTGCTCGCTGAGCTAGAAATCCCCCAAAATCAAATCGTCCGCATTGGCGACATGAACGAGCTGTCGTTGATGATTAACCATTTGTGCTATGAAAACTATTCCTCCAACCGTTTCAAATCAGAAACGATTCAATTATATTTGAAGCTGTTTTTTATTAAGCTAAGCAACAAAATCCATGTTTCCAATAAAGAAATCAGCAGCACCCACTACAATAAAATGTCGATTGTCCGCACTAAAATGTACAATCAGCCTTTTCTTCCGTGGACGATAGCCGGACTCTCTCATGAGCTGACGATGAGCAAATCTTGTTTTCAACACTTGTATAAGGACTTTTTTGGCGTTAGCCCGATTACGGACTTGATTCTGAGCCGAATCGAGCATGCGAAATATTTGCTTTCAACGACGGATATTTCCGTGAAGAAGGTTTCGGAGATGTGCGGCTATAATAATGAAATTCATTTTATGCGGCAATTCAAGCAGCAAATGAAACAAACGCCCAGCCAATATAGAGAAGCGATTCAGTTAACTGGAAGCAGAACATAAGACTAAGAAATTAGGACCAGAGCCAAAGCCTCAGTTACATCAGGTATTTGCTATGGTAAACTGGATGGCGGCATTGTTTTTCTTTCCAGAAACTGTTGGTTGCTGTATAAAAGCGAGTTCATCTTAAAATGGGGGTTGTCTCTATGAAAAAAAATAATAGACGATGGTTAAGCGGAGTGGCCCTTATATTGTCGCTGCTTACCCTTTCAGCATGTGGTTCTTCGGGACCTACACAATCAGATTTTGACAGTTTGCAGGAAAAGGTTGCGGGGCTGGAACAGCAGCTTGCCGCTAAGGAACAAGAGCTGGAAGAGCTCAAATCAACGGTTGTAGCCATTAATCAAGCTGGCGGCAGTGTCGATGCGTCTGCGCCAAGCGATAATGGCCCGGCTGACAAAGGGGACGATGTTCGAATTACCTTTGATCAGTATCAGCAGATTGTGATTGGCATGACCTATGATGAGGTGAAAAATATTGTTGGCGGTGACGGTAGCGCCTTGAGCGAAACCGCAGATATGGTCGTCTACTCCTATTATGGCGCAGGAGATACAGGAGCGAATGCTATCCTCTCTTTCAACAAAGGAAAGCTGCTATCCAAAGCACAGGCAGGACTCGAATAAAATAACGATTGGGCAAAAAGAACAGACAGCCTTCACTCATTAATAACATGAGATGCGGGCTGTCTGTTTGTCTAATGCCTACTGTGGACTCGCTTCAATGGGATTGATCGCAAATATCGAATGAATATTGCCTTCCGGATCAGCGAAAAAGCCTGTTGTATGTCCCCAAGCCTTTAATTGAGGCGCTGTAATCGCTGTAGCTCCTTTTGAGACAAACTCATCATAAAGAGCATAAACCTCTTCTGGAGAAGAGCATTGAAAATTAAGCTCAAACGCCTGCCCTTGGTGTTCCTCCGTAAACGAAGGATGGTCGTTCGTATTATCCGCCATTAACGGCTTGGAGCATATCGCCAAACGAACCCCATTATTTTCAAACTCCGCATAATGACCTTCTTCTACTACGATTTTAAATCCGAGTACATCACGATAAAAGCTGGCCAGCCGGGATACATCATTCGATAATACGGTAATGCCTTCTAATTGCACTTTCATCCTGGCAGCTCCCTTACTCGCTTCGTTCTAACTTTCTCCTAAGTCTATATGAACTAAATTAATTCTTCAATCGCCACTTTGTACAAATAGTTGCCTTCACTGAACAGCACACGGTTTTCTCGAAAATCTTGAGTAAGCGGTTTAAGCGGCTCCGCCTGCTCATTCAAAAAATGAATTTTGTGCCCCGCACTCAAGCTGTCTCGTTTTTCATTTTTCTTCAAAATAAAGGTCTCATGCTTGCCGTAGCCGCCGTCGAATAAAAAGTAGTACCCATCCGTACAAAACCCGGCGGAGCCGGAAATATTCGGATTCAAATAGGTAACCTTAGCCTGCTCGGGTCCGCCTGAAATACGGCCTAACAGAAAGTCCGTGTAAAAATAGAACCAGATCTCCTGTTCATTCACGACATTCAGCGCATAACAATCCGCGATATTCGACGTGTGGTCTTCGTATATTTTGTTGCCATGCTCATCCCAAGCCAGGAGACCTTGTGCCCCAATGGGATGATTCCACCCGTTATTTCCAAAAACACCTTCGTCGAAATAACTGGTCCAAATGGTGCCCTTCTCCGTTACCTGCACGCTCTGAATGCCGTCTCCCAGCATAAATTCCCGAACGGTCTCGCCCTTATAGTCACATACTTTGGCGTTCAAATCATATCTCTCTAAGCCATAATAAGAGCAGCGCGCACCGACTAACAGCAGTTTATTCCGAAGGGGCTGCACATAATGATAATTGAAATGCTGTCCCTCAATCACCACTGCTTCCATATAGTTATCTTCTATGATGAGCACCTTATAGGTGTACGTTTCCTTCAGCGCTGATGGGACGTGCACGCCTCGTTTCCGTTTCGGGATGCGGTTAACCAGCAGTACATACACGCATTCATCACCGCCGAGCTGGGCCGAAACCACCTCAAAGCCCTCCATATGCACAGACATATCCGCATAAGGCTGCAGCGCTACCGTTTTATCAAACATATCCATTCCTCCCCTTCGATATCATCAAAAGCACCGTCGGTATTCAATAACTGAATTATGTGTGAGCACGGTGCTGCTGAACAGGGTAGAAGTATGGCAAAGGATAAAGCGGGCATGCTCGTCTCTATTGAACTGTCTTGAATTAGCCCGCAGCTCTCCTAAACTTTCGTTAATTTCAACACCCTCGCAATGTTCTCGGCAGTACGTTCTACGTTGCTTGGACCTTCCTTCAGAAGCTTCTCCAAATCGGAGGCTCCTGGAACAATTCCGAACACAGCATCAATGCCTTCGGCGTATAACGTTTCGATTCCTTCCCCAATGTATCCGGCGATAGCTATGACCGGCTTGCCCGCTTCCTTGGCCGCTTGTGCTACACCGTAGGGGGTTTTGCCAAATTTCGTCTGAAAATCAATGCCGCCTTCACCCGTAAACACGACATCGGCCTCAGCCAACTTGTCTCGAAGTTCTGTATATTCAATTACAATTTCAATACCCTTGCGCAAAACCGCCTGCGTGAAAATCAATAGGCCTGCCCCCAATCCGCCAGCTGCGCCTGCGCCCGGTATGTCTCGAACATCCTTACGCAATTGCTGCTTAACGACATCTGCATAATGTGAAAGATTCGCATCCAGCCGCTGAACCATTTCCGGCGTCGCTCCCTTCTGCGGACCAAATACCTGCGAAGCGCCATGCTCCCCGCATAACGGATTCGTCACATCGCAGGCGACAATAAACTGCACTTCCTGCAAACGCTCATCCAGCATCGACACATCGATGCGGGCCAAGTGTTCCAGAGCCCCTCCGCCACGCGAAAGTGCCTGTCCTTGTGCATCAAGGAATTTTGCACCGAGCGCTTCAGCCATGCCCGCTCCCCCATCGTTGGTGGCGCTGCCGCCGATTCCAATAATGATTTTGCGGATTCCCTGATCCAAGCAAGCGCGAATCACTTCGCCGGTCCCGTAAGTAGTGGTGCAAAGCGGGTTTTTCGTTTGCTTCGTCACCAGATGAATGCCACTGGCCGATGCCATCTCGATAACCGCCGTTGTACCGTCGCCAAGAATGCCATATGCTGCCGTTACGGTCTGGCCAAGCGGTCCGCTTACTTCTTTATAATGTATAGTCCCTCCTGTAGCATCCACAAGGGATTGCACCGTTCCTTCTCCTCCGTCAGCCATCGGGACATGAATATAACCTGCTGCCGGATAGATTTTCCTTAGCCCTTTTTCCATTGCGATGCAGACTTCTTTTGCTGTCATGCTTTCCTTGAATGAATCTGGTGCCAGCACGAATATCGTTTCTTTCATTTTTTCACCCCATCCTCGTGATTGAAAGGAGAAATCCGTAAATCCATGTAGCTGCAATAGCCATCATACCCCAAATTACAGTTTCATAGGGGACAACGCCCATCCGCTGTCGCCCCGCTGGCTTATTGCGGAATGACACCAGTCGTTCCCTCTGACGGAATGATGAAAGACAAGTCGGCATCCTTGTACTGGCGATTGATGACCGTGCGTTTAATCGTCAGCTCTTTCGGCATGCTGTTCATGCCAAACATCACGAATCCAAGATCAGCCCCATCGTCCAAATTCGGATGTTCAGGGCTATATCCCCCGCCAACCGACATCCGGTATTCCTTGCCATTCTCATCAACGGCGATCCAAGTATCCGACGCAAAGTTGGGATTGCTGAACGTTCCCCCAATTGGAATTTTCCCTACCCCATCTGAGTTGACCGTTAATCCCTTGAGCAGCAATGAATCGCCAGCGTCTTCAAATAGGACAGGATTTTCGGCCGAAGCTTGAGACGGATCAAAGACGACCGAGGCCTCGCTTTTTTCCCGAATCATATAGCTGTCCAGCACAAACCGGATCTGCTGCTTGTCATAGGCAAAATCATCGAATTGGTAAAACCATTTCGTCAACCCGCTCCATCGGTCAAACTCGTAGCGACGGCTTGAAAATTCCATTTCCGTCATGCTTGGGCTCTTCTCAAGCACATTGCCTTGTTCATCCTCCAGATGGTAGTTTAACAGATTAAACCCGCTTTGACCGTTTAATGCCCTGCTCGCCGCCTCCGGCGTCAGCGACGTCGTAAATTCAAGCGAGCCTCCGCTCGGCGTACGGGTTGCTCCTTGCATCTGAATCCGAATGCCGCTTGGCGTCTCATAAGAAATGCCGATAGGGGTGAGCAGCGTCTGGGCTTTCGCCTTGCTCAAATCGACATCGAACCGCAGCGCCCATCGACCCTTGACCGTCTTAGACGAAAAGTCATCCGAACCCGGTGTTCCTTGATGCAAGGCGATCTGGTTAATGTAAGCGTCGAGCTGCAGCTTGTCTTTCAATACTGGCCGTCTAAAAACAAATTCGAATCGGCTCGTAGTCGTATTGCCTCCCGTCATGATTCCATAAGGGATATCTCCAATATGCCCTCTATCTACATCAAAAAGATTGAAATTCCCATTAGTAGATTGAATTTCGCCAGCTACCGGATTTCCTTTCGCATCATAAATGTCGATTCCTACAATGAGACGGGTCGAATCGGCTATCACTTCGTTAACCTTCAGCGTATAACCCTGATCCTCGGCGCTGGCATCCGGATGCTGCACAAGTCCTGCTTCCTGCGCCTGCTTCATGCCGTTATCCACATAACTGTTCTGGGCAAAAAGCGACCGCACCATATCCGCAAGTGTCGGTTGTGCGTATAGCAGCGTGCTTCCCGCGAGCACGACGGCAGCGGCTGCAAGCCCCCAGGCTTTGCGTCTTGAAGATTTTCTGACCGCATATTGACGTTTGACTTGATGGGCAATAGATGAGGTGCCCGGCTCAAGATCAAGCGGATCACGATTTCCCGCTGGCTCTATGTCGATGCCCTCCAGCTCCAGCATCACCCGATCGGTAAAATCGTCTTGAAGCTTGTCCTCGAACAAGACGCTTTCTATTTTTTTATCTTCCATCGTCGGTGTTGGTGTCGGTGTTGGTGTCGGTGTTGGTGTCGGTGTCGGTGTCGGTGTCGCTGCTTCAGCCCCCGCTTTAAGACCGGCTGTTTCAGCTTTTGTACGATTCCAAAATGTCATAACGTTGTCCCTCCTTGGCTTCTACCATTTTCCGCAGTCTGATTTTAGCGCGGTGAACGATGTTGGTGACCTGCCGTACAGACATGCCGGTTATGCTGGCGATTTCCTCGTGGCTCAGCTGGTTCGTGTAGCGGAGAACCAGCACCAGCCGATAATGCTCAGGCAGCTTCTCCAGCAGATGGTCCAGCTCAGAGCGCAGCTCTTTTTGCAGCAGCTTGGATTCGGGTGTCTCGCGTTCGCAGCCTTCATCCTGCACGGGGGATTCTGCTGTTTTCCGTCGCCAGCCGTCCTTCTGCAAGTTAACAGCTATTGTATAAAGCCAGCCAGCAAAGCTTTGCACCGGATTATGCGATGCCAGCTTGCGGTACGCCTTGAGCAGCGTCTCCTGCGTCAAATCCTCAGCATCAGCCTCGGAAGAGCCCATTTTTCGAAACAGTCCATAAAGCTTATTTTGATAGCGCCGGACGATATCCGCGTACGCTTGTTTATTTCCGTTCAGCACGGCTTTGATTATCATATGATCGTCTCTCAGCTCCACTTGCTTCCCTCCTCTTACGGTGCGACTTTTGTTTATCTCACTACTAAGACTCCCCATCCTCGCTAATTCTCTCACTTGATTTTAAAAGTTTTTGAGCCTATTGTGGTGAATTGGCATTTATTTCAGCAAAAAAAGACGCCAGTCCTCCAAAACAGCCGTCCGACCGACTAAGGCGTGTATGCAAACGTAAGCGAGCCAGACCCTGATTGAATTTAGCGTCAAACGTATTGCCTCTTCTACCGGAAATATCACGCTTCATGAATATAAACAAGCGTACCTTAAGGCAGCTCTATGCGCTTGGTTTCATAGTTCTACTCCCTGCACAAAGATAGTTTTGGCGGACACAGCAGACGCTATTTTATTAGGATCACGGGTTATGGGACAGGCTGCGGACTCAGGAGACGCTAATGCACTTCCAGTAGCCATTTTGCTCGGATTATTGGGTAGATAACGGATCTCCTGTCCGCTTAAAGCCTAATATCGTTGAAAAAGCCAGAATAGCGGAACCTCAGTCCCCCAAAAAAAGGAGCGAGCTTTCCGAGCCGCATGGTCTTAGCAACAAAGGCCTCAGCAACAATGGTCTTAGCGACAATGGTCTTAGCAACAATCTCACGCTGCGGCTCCTTAAGTCTTGAATCGTCAGATGAGACTTGCTTTTAGATTTGCTTTGAGATCTGCTTTGAAATTTGCTTTGAGATTCGCTTCGAATAAGCGCTAAGCAAGACGCAGTAGACCGACTCCGGTTTGCTTGCACGCCCTAGTATTTGGAAGATACATAGGAATAGATTAAAATAGAGCTATTAATGAAAAGGGGTGGTAATATGCCATTGCATCACATTTCTTTGCCAGCGCTTAGCGCCTCCCCAGGTCCTATCGCTGTTATGCATCCTTTGCCTAATGAGCAAAATATGTCGGTGCTTGCCTTAAATCATGCATGTGAATTGTGGAAGCTGAACCTTGCTACAGGACTTGCTGAACAACTGCTCCAAGTGGATATCCCTGAGTTCAATATTCATCATCCCGTGCAAGTCGTAATCAGTAAAGATGGGCAATATGCAGCGGTTTCGAACTGTTTTGGCCGTCACGCCGCAGTTTATGATTTGCTCGCCCGTCAACAAATGATGAAGCTGTCTCGAGACGACTATCATTCAGAGGTATGTACCTTTCCGTTAGCCTTTGCCGAGATTGACGGACGATCTCTGCTCATTCATGGAACACTGTGGAATCGTGTGGACTTAACCGATGTGTTGACAGGGGAGCTTCTAAGCAGCCGTCCACAGGCCGAATATGAAGACGACGGCTATCTTAATTATTTTCACGCCAAACTTTATGTATCGCCGGATCAGCAGTGGGTTGTAGATACGGGCTGGGTATGGCAGCCTGTTGGTATTATTCGGTCCTGGAATGTCCGAGCTTGGCTTAAAAACGCTCGTGAGTCGGAAGACGGTGCTTCCGTATCCTCACCTTGGGAAATACTTGTGGACTGGGACTTGCCCGCCGCTTGGGTAGATTCGCAGACCATTGCAATCTGGGGACAAGTGGATGGCGATCTATTCGATGAGGAGGATTTGCCGGATGAAGGCGCATTGCCTGTCGTTATGGTGTTCAATGTGATGACGGGTGAACGTTCAATCGTATTAAGAGAGGCCCCTGCCTATGAGACCACTTCACCAATAGAGAATGTTTATCCTCATCCACAGGGAAAATTAGCAGTAGATGGTGATCGCTTGTTCTTATGGGGGAGGGGGCTGAATATGACCGTATGGAATAGGCATGACGGGGCACAGGAAGCTGCAGAGGAAGCCTTCTGTCCTGATTTGTACCATGAAGGGGGGCGGCTATTTCTACAATTGGATTCGCAGGGCGGCATTTCGGCTTGGCGTCATACGCCCTAGATGAGCCTCCTATTCGCCTCTGGGAGGGGCTTCGGCTTCTAGCGCGATTAATTCATATAGGTCATTTACCGAGCATCCAATCGTATCAGCGATTGAAATAGCGGTTTTCAAGGGCATCATTCTCTTATTTTCTATAAAATCATTCATCCGCTCGTGTTTATAATGCAGCGCTTCGGTTAATTGACCGATGGTCATGTCGGCTTCCGCTAATCGCTCAAGCAGCAAGCAGCGCCCAAGTTCAAATTTCATTTAATCTCCTCCTACTATGTTTGGCTATTCATAAGAAAGCGGATCAGTCGCCTTTTTCCGCCCTTAGAATAATTCCCCAATGTCGGGCTATTTATAAATTTCGAGCAGCAGCTAATATTTTATTCCGTAAAGGTGAGGTTGATATGAAAAATAATCCGCTGGCCTACATAAATACCCTTGAGGAAAAAGCATGAATAGGGCAGCAGAGTGGAGCATCCGTGTGCTGTCCGTAGAGCCAGAATGGCTGCATTTCCCCCATGCGCATCAGGATACATTAGGATATCGGTTAAAGCTCAGTCATTCGCCAAAAATAGAGCTGCTTCGCTATGATCACATTCAAGTGACCACGGGGACAACTGGCACTTCATCTTGGGCCGCTTTCACAGCGATCGTGATGGAGATTAACCCGGAATCGCTGCTGCTCTTCACAGCCCCCATGTATCATAAGCAGTTAAAGGAAGCGCATAAGATCAAACGGATTTTCTCCCCACGCCATTCGATTCAAGGTGCGGAGCAGCTCATTGCACATTATGGTTATTTTCCTCCCTTTCACTACGATGAAATAATGGATGCAAGCTGGGATGGGGAAAATGAAGGTTCGAGCGAGGAGAAAAGCTTGACCATTGCTATTAAGCCCTCCTTAGTTGAAGAGGCAGCGAAAAATGTCATCTTCCGTTTTGATGGGGTCCAGGAAGAGAATCTCTCTACTGTCGAGGAGCACAATACTATTTTTCAATTGGAATTTACTTATCAGGAAGAAGCGATACATGTTGTCATCGACTCACAAGAAGGTTTTGGCGGACAATTTCTGTGCCGCAGCGTCCATGTTAGCTGGGAAAGTTAAATAAAGCTGGCACCAGTCAATGACCGGCGTCAGCCTGCTGCTGTGCGCTTTCTCCAAACTTCTGCTGCAGAAGCGCTTTATTTTTATCAAGAAAACGGACATTATGCGAAGAAACACCAGCCATATCAGAAGCTCCCGGCTCATTGTGAGCCCAAATACCGATATCGGTTATTATGCTGCAAAGCCTATTCTATCAGCTATTTTTGCAAGAAATAATCGTAGTAGGCACCTTGAATCAGTAACACAATTTCACCGAAAACCCCTATGACAAAAAATAGGAAGTAGTAACTTGCCGATGATACCTCTTTGTTAAATAGCTCTTTAAAGGCTTGACTAAACACCCGCTCGAATTTAAACCAATTCAGGACCCAGCCGATAATGAGAAAAGTAAGGATCGCCATGTTGAAAACACCGCCCCCAATATCCATATTATTGTTGAGCTTATTATAATGGATAATTCGCCAAATCGAAAATGGTACATCATACATATAAAGATGGCGGCGGTTCAATCGTCACGATTTCTGGATAATGTACGTTCAATGCAGAAGCGCCTCTTGCGCCCCTTTTAAATACTGCTTAAGATGCGTATATTTTCGGTTGGCCATTTATTCATAAACAATTAGCCCCCTGACTCTTTACAGAGCGGGAGCTAACATCATTTTAGTATCTTTTTGGGAGGGATTTTTGATTCAAACATTCCCTACAAAACCGCGCGGATCTGCAGCGAATGTTTGAATCCATTTCAGCCCCTCATTTAAACGGGCAGCAGCTCATCTACAAGATGTGTTTTCATCGAATCAAATTGAAATCTGGTTGAGGCCGTAATTCCACGCCAGTCAAAACAGCCACGAATGGTTTTTTCATATTTTCCATTATAAAGCTCGCGATCTGCATCCAAAATGTGGCCCAGCATTTTGTTGTAGCTAAATTTTTGCACCTCTGTGTTGCTCCAAGCAGTGGCCATTAGCTTACCAAATGTGTCTCTGGCATCCAGCAATGCTTTCGTAAATTGCTCCTCCTTGCCTGGATAAAGGGCTTCAAATTCCCGTTGCACTTTAGAAATCTCATCTCCCTTTGCATGAAACGAGCGATCTCCAAGCGATTGCGAAATTAAGCCTTGTTCAATTAAATTAAGTTGAAACATCTCTACTAATATATCAAAGGCACCTCCCGTAAATGGTTGGGATAAAGCATGTGGTTCTCGCCCAACCATACTCATTTTGAAATCATTAAATGCTATGCGTATGGATCGGCCACCGCTTAATTCCCCGAGTCGGGTTAATTCGTTAGGGGAGAACAAGTTCCCCTTCGTGTTATCCAGCAACCGTTTAATTACAGAATCGAAATGTAAGGTTGCCACTATTGCCACTAGATCGCCAAAAGCCTCATGATGCCCGCCATACTCAGGCGTTAATTGATCAGAATTTTGAATTTCATCTAACCCTTTTAAAACCGAAAAATTAATGGTGTGGCCTGTTTCATGCGCTAATACATCAAAATTTTCACAATAGGCATCATTATGATCTATTCTGCCATTTCTTCCTCTAGGAAAACCGAACTCCAAAAAACCTTCCAAACCTGAGTGAGCATTGTCCCATTCCACTCTGGGAATTAGCAGAAGTTTTGGCGGCGAAAACGGCCATTTAATGGCATGTCCAAAATAATCCTCCCAAATCTCCATTACACGCCTTACCGTGGCAAACATGGTCATTGCTGAAAACTCATGCGTTCCCGGTCGAATATGATCAAAATGGCCGTCTGCATCGGGCTTCACGGGCGGATTCTGTTCACCTTCATATCTGTACTTGAACGCAGGGGAACCCTCAAAGCCAAAAGGAATCTTATTAACAGCATCAACCACGTATATTCTGTTGTCTTCCGGTCCGCTCTGTATCGAGCCTGGCTGAGCATTAAGATAAACCACCTCGGGTTGTTCGAATCCAGGAATGGTTTTGCTTTGCGGATAGATTAAAAACCGCGTTCCATTTTCTCGTGCATTAGCATCTAACATTTGCGACATTATTGTATCCTCCTCGGTTATGAGCTGACAACGAATATTATATTTACCTAAATTCAGTGTTATTATCACTCGTTTGTTTGGTATATAAAGGTCATAATAATTATATTAACTTATTATGGCTGTCGTAATTTGATACATAAAAGCGGTCTTAAACACACAAGATGTTACAGGTTCAAAAACACATTTTTGGAGGGATACACTGATGACATTTCAAAAAATTTGGGAAGCGGATATGAAGGAAAACGGAATCCTCCCTTTGATTAAAGGACTTAGTGACAATCAAAAGGACCCTGCACAAGGTTACGTTATCGTCGATATGAACCCGCAGCCCGATGAAGCTTCAACGCCAGGAAGTGAAAAGAATGAGATTACAGTATTTAAGGAAACCCTAATTCCTGACAGCAAACAGCCCTCGTACGACTTATTTATTAAATTGCATGATAATTATGATTGGAAAGTAGGAAGCAAGGAATCAACTTCTCCTGAGGAGCAAGCTGAGGTCAATGAGTTCTTACAATTTGCTATTGGAACTAAGCCCATGCAAATTGCTCGGGAATATGCTGAATCGAACGGACATCTTGCGGCTGGGAATTCAGATGATGATTGGAAGAACATGCTGAAAGCACTGTGGTTCAAACTAATTAAAGGAAACAGCACCTCTTATTTTGAGCATGTGTTTCTAGGCGAGCAAGGCAGTAAAAGGAGGAAATTGGGCGGCCATCATTTCTGGTACCATTATTTGATTAACGATGGCCCCTTCGTCAAATTGGAAAAAGAAGATTCAATTGTTTTCATTAGACATGTAGAAGTAAATAAAATAGAAGCTAGTAAGCTCGCTGAAGTGATAACGATTGAATACTCTTTGGAAGAAATAGATAATCAAGGTAAAAAAACAAAGCTGATTAAAAATATCGGAGGTTTTTTTGTCGGTACAAGCCCAGAAGGCCTACTTGCTCTAGGTACAGTCGCGTTTCTCGATGGCAGGGAACATATCCCGGTTGAGCTTAATGGAGAGAAGCTTGATATCACTGTGTTTCGAACTCAAGATGAAAAGAAAGACGCACGAACTTTCTACCCGGTGATCAAAGAGGCAGTTCCAGCACATTAAGCAAAAAGTGGGGGCTTCCCCCACTTTTTTTATTATTACATTCATTTCTGCGAATGGAGGAATTAGAATGAGTCAAACCGATATGCCGTATGAAATCAAATTTTTATTGGATGGCAACCAGGTACTTACGGATAAACATGAACTGCGCACCGACCTTGTTCATCTGGACCAAGCTGAGCATCAGCAACTGGATATTCGATTTTTGGATACTTCTGCTTTGGATTTGTACCGTAAAGGCTGGATTTTGCGTGGACGTCTCAAACAAGGGAAGGATCACTGGGAAATCACCTTCAAAAAGAGAATTGCTCTTCAAGGGACAATGACGATTGAAAATGCTATTCAAGAAGCAGAGAAATTGGGTTTTGATCTGAACGATCCTTCCCTTAACAAAGAAGTGGATTGGACCGGGGAGCATCAATCGTTAAACCTTTCCTATGAGGTAAAAGTAAGTGCTTCTGAACTGAACGATACCAGTGATTGGAAAATAACATTGATGAAGCATGCGCCGGAACCATTGCGATTGCAGCAATGGGGCGAGATAACTTTTAAGGAGATGTTATCTAAATCAAATATGTATGGCCCGATCCCTGCTCAAAAATATCAAGGAGAACGGAATGGGGTGAAAGAAAGTATTGAAATCTGGACGGTTGCTGGAAGCTCAATTGTGGAAATAACAACGGAGGCGCTAGGAATGGAGGCGGCGCAAAGTAGTCACCAATTGATGGAAAATCTGCTTCAGCAGCAAAATCTGCTGGTCCTGCAACCTGGTTTATCCAAAACCGGATGGGCGCTAAAAAAATGGCTGCAAACAGTAAGCAATCCCTTTTCGCTGCTTCTCGAAGGTGGATTCAACCTCTATTTTAGACATGCGCAGCCTGAAAGTACTGATAATGATGAGGTTATGTTGAGTCAATTAGGTCAAGAGCAAGCTAGGAAATTGGGCGAGCTGCTTTCTGAAAGAAAGATCCCCATACAACTGCCGGTTAGCGCCAGTCCGATCAACCGTGCGAGACAAACGGCGGAATTGGCTTTCAGCGAGAAAAATATTCTAATTGAGCCGCGGCTTATCCAGAAGAATCATTTGCCTCAATTGTTAGAAATAGTCCCTAAGCAAGGATTCAATCAAGTATTTGTTGCTCATCACTTCACATTTAACAATCAGCTTAAAGAATACGATGACTTCATTCATCTAGGGATGGTATGGCTTAAGCCCTTGGGCGAGGGAAAAGGCTATACCGTAGTGCAGGTACTGGACTTGCTGCAGGAAGCTTTGATTAAGCACAGTAGCGATATTCGTGAATTAACCTTGAGGTAACAAAAATATTTAAAGGAAATAAAAGCATACCGCTGTAGGCTGCAACACGATGGAAAGTAACTGAGGAAATTCCTCCATACACTAAAAAACTGCAAAGAACGCAGTGAGATAACTCTCTGCGGTCTTGCAGTTTTTCACTCTCTCTTTCAGCTTTCATCGGCATAGTTATCTTATTTCTGTGGAGCCATATTATTGTAAATGCGCGTTGCATTCACTTTTCCTGTGCTGACATCCTCTGTCGTAAATCCGGATACGATATTGCCAACTTTAAATTCCTTTTGCAGCAGATCTTCAGACGGCTCGGCAGCCGTTGGCCCACTGATACCCAATTCGGTTTCTGGGGTTACGGTTACCCATAAGTCGCCAACCTTGAAGCTTGCTCCATCTTCGCTTACTTCCGTAATCACGCCCTCAATATTGACGACCGCTTTGCCGCTCGTAGGAGGTTTTGTTGCAACAGCAGCCGACTCCGGTGTTGTATTTGGCACATTTGTTATATTTGGTGTATCCTGATTCATCGCGAAGATGCCTACCGATAATACTGCACATGCTGCAATACCAACTGTCCAACCTGTTAACGTTCTTTTTTTAGCTTTTTCCATTTTAAACGACTCCTTTTGATTGATCAAATTTGGTTGTGCTGTCTTTTCCATTTCCGACATCAGCTTCTGATAGGTTGCCTCTTGAAAATTCTCACTTGTTTTCACACGGGACATCGCGGATTTATAAACAGATTTCTTCATCCTCAAGGCCTCCAATCTTCTCTTTTAAGATAAGGCGTCCTCTTGCGAGCCATGTTCCTACCGTTGCCGACTTGGTCTGCAAAATATCGGCAATTTCCTTAATGGAATATCCCTCATAATAGTGCAGATGAATCGGAATCCGATACTTCTTGTCCAAGGCTAGTACAGCCTGCAAGACCCCATTTTCTTCCGGTGGGAGATAGCTAAGATCTTCGGGAACAGGATTTCTGCTTTTGAACCATCCTGTTTTCAGCATATTTTTACTTTTATTTATGGTTGTTCGAATCAACCATGCTTTTTCGTGTTCATTGTTTTCAAATACAGGGCGCTTTTGCAAATAGGTGAGAAATACCTCTTGGGTCACTTCTTCCGCATCAGCTATATTTTTCAAATACGCAAAGGCAATTTTGATCATGCTTTGTGAATATAGATCCAAGGCCCGCCGTACAGATTCATTGAGCTCATATGAATTGTACACCTCAGCACCCCCTTTCACTTTTAATACAACTGAGAGTTCTAATATTTTTCATTGCGTCTAATTTTTTTAGCATTTAATGATTTCCACTAAAATATCCGTTCCATTAAAAGAGATAGAATAAGGACATTGGCATGACATGGCTGCCCTCCTACCTTAACCTTGCTATTCAATCATGTAGAGTACTGCATCTATAGGACAAAATAAAAAAGCACCCGATTGGATGCTTTTTCGTTCTAATCCTCACCTATACCATTTTCGGCTATTTCCAGAGCTTTTTCCAATAAAGGAGTTGGCGATGATGTCGAACAAAAGTCCAAGTGCAGCAAGCCTGCATCATTAGACAATAAACCGATTTTAGAAAGATACATCGCAGAAATGATTACCGATGATTTATGTGAAATCTGTGTGCCGATTAAACCATTATAGTTCCCAAGAATGCCTTGTTATCATGCCCCACAGCAATAAAAGCAACAACTTGCATGAAAACGGCGGACGGTTGCTGAACTTTCAGAGTACTCTTCCTCCTAAAACTGATGATTTAGCTTCCTGCTTCATCATGCTTATAGCTCATATGTCTATTCGTTAGCAGCAATCCATGCATATTTTACTGGATATTTCACAAAACTATAGTGTGGACAACATGATCTAATCGAGAGGGGAAAAAGCACACTTGGCTAAGCACACAGACACAAGTTGGAAAGAGGATCATCCGAGCACTTTGCTCAGTAACTCTGTCCAAAAGGCAAATCATGCGGTTAAGCAAGCGATGTCTCATCCAGAAGAACAAACCGTTGAGCAAGCATGCGATTCAATATCACATGCAGAAAATGCGCTAGATAATGCAGAGCAACATTACGGTCACATGGACACCGTCCAGCAAAATAAAGAGCAGTTAGAGCTTCTGGAGCACCAATTGGATGAAGTACAAGAAAATATGAAGGATCAGTAATATAAGAATAAAGACAAGCTCCGTTCGTTATGTAAAACGAATGGGGCTTGTTTTTATTTCACAATATATCCGCCTATAAAGGGATAGAATTTGTCTTTGTTCCCGGCGACGAGGTAACCTTGGGCTGGAACAACTGGTTCGAGGAGCCGGATAGCACGGCACGCATGGATTCGGAAGAAAACCTGATGAAAATTGGGAAATCGTTTAAGAAGCCGGAGGATAGACTGCGTCGAATGATGACTCCGGTCAGAAAAGCCGCTATTGGGCCGATGCTGGTAGAGCGGAATACCCAGCCAATCAGCTGGACCGAAGTGGCTGCTGAAGAACTAGACGTAGAAAATGATGCCGAACTGTTAGGGCGGTTAGAAGCGTTCAAGCAGAGTACTAACGGTAACCGCGAATATTATCCTTCCTATCGTCTAGATCGGGATGGTGAACATATTCGCATCTATCTGTTTAATGATAGCGAGAATTTTGAGGATTGGGCCGATTCGACCTTGAATCAGGAATTCGACATTCCAACCGAGGACGAGTGGGAGTATATGTATGGTGCCGGCTGTAGAACCTTGTTTCCATGGGGAGACGGAATGGATTACTCGATGAATCTAAAATATTTTGAGGGTCTTAAGGATGACAGAGAGACGAGTACCCCAACAGGAGCAATCAGCCATTCCTATGACCTTGAGCTACCGAATGTCTTCGGACTGCGTTTTCTGGGAGATCCATACCAGAAGGAGCTGACCAAGACAGAAGACGGAGAGTCGACCGGCAAAGGTGGCGAAGGCGGGGCCAATCACAATGGAGGTTTGGGCGTCTTTTTCAGTTATTTGCCAACAGCCGTATATTACCGTGACAAACATGAAGATGAACAGGAATGGGTGGAATGGCTCGATCAGCTGCATTATCGACGAATTGTGCGACTGTGAACAATCCTTGTGTATTACTAAACAGCGTTATCCGCTCTACACCATTATTTAAGTCCAAACTTTCAGGCTTGCTTTGAGAAACGACCCAAACTTTATCTCCTTGTTCAGCAACTCCTCTAACGAATCCATCTCTTGATCCTTTGCTCGCGCCGGATACAAGCTAGATTCCCCTCTCACTCTCCCTTACTTTTCCCAAAAAAATAATGAATATTATTTTATAGCATGATAGCATTCCAAATGTAGTCAATTCTAATGAAGAAAGGAAATAAAATAATGAATATTAAAATCGAAACTTTGCCGAAATACCGTATTGCCTATGTGCGACAAGTAGGTCCATATGGTCCTGCCAATAGTCAAGCAATGGAGAAGCTGAAACAATGGGCTAAGGGGAAAGAGCTGCTTACCGAATCGACTATCCTGCTCGGAGTGCCACAAGATAACCCTGAAACAACAAAGCCGGAAAACTGTCGATATGATGCATGTATTGTCATTGCAAAGGATTATCCAGATGATGATTCCATTAGCGAAGGCCAGCTTGATGGTGGAACGTATATTATTTGCAAAATCAAACATACAGCGAAAGCTATAGAAAGAGCATGGAATGAGATTTTTCCATACTTGCAGAACAACGGATACCAAATGGACAATAAACCAATTTTAGAAAGATACATTGGTGAAATGCTTATCAATGATTTTTGCGAAATATGCGTGCCGATTAAACCTGTATAACTTTCTAAAATCACGATAATCTACAACCTCCTAAGACACGTACAAGCGAATTTCTCGAACCGTATTTTGTTTATTGTGCGGTGTCGCTCTGGGCGTTTCCGGGGCGATTATGCAGTCGGTCACTCGCAACCCGCTTGCAGATCCAAGCATACTGGGAGTCAACACAGGCGCATCTTTGTTTGTGGTCTGCGGGATTGCGTTCTTGAATATTAGCAGCGCTAATCAATATATATGGCTTGCTTTAGCCGGAGCTGGGATTACGGCAGTGTTCGTATTTGGAATCGGCTCTATGGGGCGTGGCGGCGCCACGCCCATTAAGCTTGTTTTGGCGGGGGCGGCCACCAGCGCCGCCCTTGCTTCTGGTTACCGCCATCATGATTCCGCGCTCCTATGTTATGGATCAGTTCAGATTTTGGCAAGTAGGAAGCGTCGGTTCGGCAACCTGGAGCGCTATTACTACCTTCATCCCTTTTCTAATCGTTGGCTTACTAATCGCTTTTATGGCTGCCCCGGCACTAAATGCGCTGGCACTGGGAGACGATGTTGCGACTGGACTAGGCGTTCGGACAGGGCTGCTAAGGTTTATTGCAGCTTTTGCAGGTGTTATTTTGTGTGGAGCTGCTACTGCGCTCTCGGGAGAGCAGCTTAAAGGCGTATTTTTTGCGGTTAGTACAATACGTTTACCGAGAATGCTGGCTGGTCTCTTCGCTGGATTTGCTTTCGGCATTGCTGGTTATGTCTTCCAAACGATGCTGCGCAATCCTCTTGCGAACCCGAATGTCATCGGTATTACCTCCGGCTCCAGCGCGGCGGCTGTTTTTTGCATCACTATCCTTCATTCAAGCAGAGCAGTGATTTCCATTGCTTCTGTCATCGCCGGTCTAGCTATTGTCATTCTGATTTATGCATTATCCAGGGGCAAAACATTTTCAATCGGGCGATTGATTCTTGTCGGAATAGGCATACAGGCTATGCTTGACGCCGTCATATCCTATCTTCTGCTCGTTAGCGCCCAACAAGATATCCCTTCAGCGCTCAGATGGCTCGGAGGCAGCCTCAATGGCTCTCAAATGCGTGAGCTTCCGCCTCTTATAATAACGGTTATTATCTTTACTCCTATCATTATTGTTCTAGGAAAACATCTAAACATATTGGAGCTTGGCGAACAATCGGCTTCTTCTCTCGGCGTGGACACGGACAGGACAAGAATTGCGCTAATTGTGAGCTCCGTCATCATGATTGCTATTGCTACGGCTACCACGGGTCCAATAGCCTTTGTCTCCTTCCTTGCGGGACCGATCGCAAAAAGAATGGTCGGAGCCGGCTTCTCGAACATCATCCCGGCGGGACTGGTTGGCGTTAATTTGGTCCTGGCGGCAGATCTAATCGGACAATTTGCTTTTGAGTACAGATTCCCCGTAGGCATCATTACCGGATTGCTCGGAGCGCCTTATCTAATCTTCTTGTTAATCCGAATGAATCGAAAGGGAGAATTATAATGAAACCGACACATATTTTTCAAGCCGAACAAATCGTAGCGGGCTATGAGAATAAAACGGTTATTCACGGAGTAGATCTTGTTATACCTAGCAATAAAATAAGCGTTATTATTGGCTCCAATGGCTGCGGTAAGTCTACGCTTCTTAAAACACTGGCCAGGCTTATAAAACCTGCATCGGGCAAAATCACCCTTGATGGCAAGCCACTCGGCAAAATCCCGCCTAAACAATTGGCTCGAGTGGTAGGACTGCTGCCGCAATCCCCTATTGTTCCGGAAGGCATTTCTGTAGCGGACTTGGTGGGACGGGGAAGGTTTCCGCACCAATCATTACTCGGCGGATGGATCTTTCTGTAAAACCCGCATTAAATCTCCTTTCACCTAACCCAGCCCTATGCTGCTTAACTCCCAAATGGTTTTTTATTATATCAGCGCACCATACCCCGACATTTACTATTTCCCTAAAGCTAACTTGAAAAATGCTTCAGATTCAAATGGGATACGATGTTGAATTTAATTATCACTACAGCTACGGCCGTTAATCCGTTTAACTTGACAACCTACTACGAAATGTAGTAGGTTTTATTTACTACATCATGTAGTAACAAAGCTCGTTATGGACGCATAACGAAGTAAAGAGGTGTTCACGGTGAACCAGATTCAAAAGTTATCGGATACTGAAGTAGAGCTAATGGAGGTTATTTGGGCGTGCACGCCCCCTGTCACATCTACTGAGCTTCTGAGTATGTTCGCCCTAAAGGGGAAGGAATGGAAGGCACAGACCATTTCCACTTTCCTCTCACGCCTGGTCGAAAAAGGGGCGCTAACGACTACGAGGCATGGACGGATCAATAAATACGAACCGCTTATTTCGGCCGAGGATTACAAGCTAATAGGGACGCAGCAAGTTCTGGATGGCTTATATCAAGGCTCCGTCAAGAACATGGTTTCGGCTTTGTATGATGGTGACAAGTTATCGGATGAGGATATTGCGGAATTGAAAAAATGGCTGTCGGAAAAGTAGGTGCTGCATATGAATACCATTTTTACATTGATGTTTACCCTAACCGTAGCTGGAAATGTCGTTGTCGCTTGTATTTGGTTGTCACAGCACCTATCCACCGAGATTTGGCCTACGAAGTGGCGGTACGTGATTAACAAAATGGCGGTAGGATTGTATTTATTCCCCGTCGTTCTTATTATTCAGTGGATTTCGCGAATGATCCCATTCCGTACGCCAAACGATTCCAGCATGAATGAATCTGCTTCGATCGTACAGCATGCCCAGCCCGGAGCATTATTGAGCTTCAAGCCTGAGCCGCTCTTTCCGGAATGGACGATTTCAACAAATGCAGCCTTTTTTGTAATAGCCATATGGGCAATCGGAGTTGTAGCTTTTGCAGCTTGGCAAACGTATTGTTACCGCAGATTTTTAAAGCAACTGGCAAATACGAGTACTGCCGTCCCATTAAACAGCGAGGCGGTTAACCAGCTTTACCTGATTAAGCAGGCTCTTGAACTTAAAAGCAAGGTCCGGCTTGCTTATAGCTCCTCCATTCAGAGTCCCATTCTTGTTGGGCTTTGGAAGCCTGTCATTTATCTCCCTATGGGTAGTACCACAAACGTAGACATGAGCATGATTATCCGTCATGAGCTGATTCATCTGAAACGCAAGGATATATGGGTTAAAGCTTTTACGCTAGGAGCCAGCGCTTTACATTGGTTTAATCCTTTGGTTCATATCCTTCGTAAGGACATTCATACATGGAGCGAGCTGTCCTGCGATGAAGAGGTGGTCAAAGGCATGTCCCATGCCGAGCGCATACGTTACGGGCAAACCCTTTTAAACGTAATAGCAGAATCAAAAAATATTCCCGTACAGCTCGGCGCCTCTTTATCCGGTGACGGAAAACAATTAAAAAGGAGATTAATTCTGATGCTAAATGTTAAGAACCTGAGCAAAAAAAACATTTTTCTATCCATTACAGCGGTATTTGCGGTAGCTGTAATCAGCACATCCGCTGCGGTATGGGCATCAGGCAATACGCCCAAGGTAGCTGAGGATAAAATGGCCAACGCCGAAAACCACACGGCCAACTCATCAGCGGAACCGGTGCCTTCTATCGCTCCATCTGAGACAGCTAGTGATAATCAACCAGCCGTTACGGAACCCATTCCTGTTCCTTCTGTCGCTCCAGTTGACGAGGCTAGTGAAAGTCAAGCAGCCGTAACAGAGCCCGCTCTTGTTCCTTTCACTGCTCCATCTGCGGCAGCTAGTGATAATCAACCAGCCGTTGCGGAACCCATTCCTGTTCCTTCTATAGCTCCAGCTGAAGCAGTAGTTAAATAGTCTCCAGTAAAATAGAGGCTCATTGTGAAGGGGTTGTCCCGAAAGGGTTTTAATCTGCGGTGAACATCCCCATTGAGCTCGGCAGAATTCATTTTACGAAAAAAAGCGCAGGTTTTAAGGCGGAATTAGCCCGAAACCTGCGCTTTTTGCAGTTTTTTTGTCCACCTATGGAAATTCATTATGGTCGGTGAACAAGGAAAAGGCTTCGCTGTCGTTGCCTCAGAGGTGCGCAAGCTCGCCGAACAGACTCAGCATGCGGCTGAACAGGTCAGCGGGCTGATTGATGGGGTTAGACATGATACTGCTGAGGCTGCCGCAGCAGGCAGACCCATTCGCTAGCAGTGAAAGCACCTCTATGCTCGCAGAAAACCCACCTTTAGACTAAATAGCCAGGGTGGGTTTTCTGCGAGCATGCACAATCGTTTCTTTTCGTATGAGGATAATACTTGAAAAGAGATGAATCATCTGGATTTATTAATCTATCACCTGAGCCAATTCGAATAAATTCCCCCACGGATCGGTGAAAAATGCGAGGCGGCGATGGATGGCCTCCAAGTTAAAGGGCACCCCGATGATGGTGACCCCTTTTGAATCCAAATACGCAATCGCTTCATCCACGTCGTTCACGGTCATGCAGAGGTGATGGTGACCAGCTTTATACATACTGCTGTTAATATCATGGTAAATGGGCGCGTCATTTACCTCTCCGTCTCCAATGATCTCAAAGTAAAAGGAGTCGTCATGGGGCGGAGCGACATAAGCAAGGTGCAGGTCTCCAAACGGCCATTCTTGAATGACACGGAAGCCCAGCTTCTCCACGTACCAGCTCTTTGCAGCCTCGTAGTCTGGCACACGGATGGCGATATGATGACCTTTCAGTGACGCGATAGGGGTGGCAGCAGAATCCTGCCGAAGGTTAGAGTCATGCATGTTTTTTCCTCCTTGGATTTTATAGGACTAGACTTCGTCTGGTTGACATGTATAAATGTACCAGATGAATACACACTATACTTTGTTCGGAGGTCCAAATCCGTTGTTCATTCAGCTCAAGGTTAAGATCATCAGAACTTTAGCGGTTGTTTGAGTGCGGAAGGTGGGATTCCAAATCTCAGCTTAAACACTTTGGAGAAGTGTGAGACGTTCTCAAAACCCGTTGAGAAGCAAATTTCAGTTACGGATAAGGACGAATGGATTAGCATTTCTTGTGCTTTATCCAATCGGCGATTTCGTATCCACTGGAGCGGAGAAGTATTATAGATCGCTTTAAAATCACGTTTGAAGGAGGATAGGCTTCGGCCAGATAAGTAGGCGAGATCATGCAAGGTTACGGGATTTGTGATATTCGCATCAACGACGTCCTTGATGCTTTTTCGTTCTTGGCGCTTAATCTGAGCAAGCTCAGACAGGAAAATATCATTTCTATCGGCTATGCCAAATAATAATTCTAATAACTTCACCTTAACCAACCCATCTCTAATCCGTTCCGGTTCATTGAAATACGGTTTCAATGATTCCAGATAGCTGAAGAGTCTATCATCAATCGTATGTACAGATACCGGAGCCGGTGTCCTAGATGCTGAAGTAGGAGTATAATCCGCTAGTTTCATAAACTCGTTAATTAATTCGTCTTTTAAGAAGAACATCATATAGTTGAGTACATAATCGAAGTTCGGTTCCCCGCTTTTTTCATATTGGAACGCAATGGATTTATGGATCAGCACCATTTCATGCTTGTTCACCGTATGCACCTCGGTTCCAAACCGTACGGTATACATCCCTTCCATTACGAATAAGAGCATATGGTCTTCTAGAAACAACGTGCCAGTGGCGCCTTCTGTACGTGTGCAAGATTCAATGGCAGACAGTCCATTCATTCTCAATATTCTTTGTTGATGGGTTGGTGTTTTGATTAGAATCCGGGGTATTTTTGTCAATTTACTCAAGGGTACAGCCAATGGACATGACTCCTTAGGAATTATATTTGTAGACTATACTTAACTTAGATATAAGTTTCGTTCGAAGAGGCTCACTTCATGTGATTTCTACGGGATTACTTTTATGAAAACAATGACATGCTGCTGATTAAAGCTGTTCAATCATCTTGTGACAACATGGTTAGAAACGTTTATTCTACCATGCTAATTCTTATTGATAAAGCCTTTACATCAGTTCCAAAAATATAGTTTTGCCAAGAGCAACAAACCTTTATTAAGAAATCCGTCTGTAGCATTCGCTAAGAATTTAACGGCTTCCGTAGGAGCCGTTGACAATACTAAGACTTCCGGGGAGGTTGCGTTATTACTTGTAGTTACAGACAGCAAGGTCAATCGTACAGTTGATAACTATTATGGAATAAACTTCAAACATTTTATGAAGTTATTTTCAAAGTTGGACGAGCTTTCCGCAGGCGAAAAGATCCCAATATACTGCTCAGGTATTACCGATAATGATCCGCCTAAAGAAGTTGTCCCTATTACAGATGAAGATGGTTACCAAGTAATAAATAAAAAAGGAAAAATGGAAACAAAGTCTTATGAGGTTTTCCCCACTTATCGTTATCCAATAGCTGGGGCTAATCCAGGCTGACAATTCGGTGCCGAGGCACTTCGAAAAGTCGGCCTTTTTATTGATTTACTTTGTTGAGTTAATCGGCACGTTATCATAATCGCCAAACCTCATCCCGTCAAGAGATAATTTGCAAATGAGCGACATAACGTGGAATCCCCCTTTATTCTTTTGAAATAGGAATGAATTTCCGAGTATGAAGAGCGATATCGCTTTTTTCATTTCATCCTTTTTCACGTAAAATTTTCTTCAGGTCATTAGGGAGATAAGGGATCTACACACAAAGAACAGGAAAGGAAGAGTTACATGAACAGGGTAGAAAAAATCAGATTTACACTCCTTTACAATGAAGCGCCTGAAGCAGATTGTTACGGGTACATGGAGTTGAATCGGGATGGCACTATGATTGCGCTCTACAATAAGTATGGCGAGGAAATCGACATGAATGGTGGACATGAATTTGTCAGGGTAGGGACACTGGGCAAATTCGATGATGAAGACCGCGATAATTTCTATTCCTTGTTAGAAAGTGATGGTGTAGGATAATCTGCACGCCAGACTGGCGAATCGGTGTCAATGCATTACGAAAGGACATAACACAATGAATATTCGGGAGGTAGAAGATGAACAAACGCGTTCAAGAGGCAAGTGGAATAAAGAGAGGACCGATGTTAACCGCGCTGCTCATCGGTGCATTTGTTGCGTTTCTTAACGAAAATTTGCTTGCCAACGCGCTTCCTGGATTGATGCGGGAATTCAACGTTGCTGCCGCGACCATACAGTGGTTATCGACGGGCTATATGCTCGTTATCGGCGTACTGGTGCCAGTGACCGCATTATTGCAGCAATGGTTCACCACACGCCAGATGTTTATGTCTGCGATGGCATTATTTTTAGCCGGCACCTGCTTGTGTGCAGTATCCCCGGGATTCGGATTGTTGCTGATGGGCAGGGTTGTTCAGGCTTGCGGGACAGGATTATTGGTTCCACTCATGATGAATACGATTCTCGCCCTCTATCCTTCAGAACGCCGGGGTTCCGCCATGGGTCTCATGGGGCTGGTCATTATGGTCGCCCCTGTCATCGGGCCGGCTTTGTCGGGGTTGATCATCGATACCTTTCACTGGCGATGGCTGTTCTACATGGTCATTCCTGTCGCCCTGTTTTCAATTATTTATGCAAGCTTTTACTTGAAAAATGTAACAGAACTGACCAAGCCAAGGGTCGATCTTTTATCCATTGTGATGTCAACCGTCGGTTTCGGTTGCGTCACCTACGGCTTCAGCCAAACCAGTGTCTGGGCCGAGCCTGAGGGTTACGGGTTGCTTGCCATAGGAAGCCTCTTCTTGCTCTTGCTTGTATGGCGGCAGCTCAGGATTAAAGAGCCGTTGCTCGATCTTTCCGTATTCCGGCATCCCACTTTTTCTCTAGTTGCAATATTGGTTGTAATCCTGATGATGGTTCTATTTGCCACAACGACATTGCTGCCAATCTATTTGCAGGATGTGATGCAGTTGACAGCCTTCGCAACAGGTTTACTTCTGATGCCAGGTTGCATCTTGAACGGCATGATGATGCCAGTGTCAGGGAAATTATTCGATAAATTCGGACCGCGATTTGTCATTTTGCCCGGACTGTTCTTGATCGCCATAGCGTTGTGGCTGTTTGCCAGCATCGACAGTGATACAACGCGAGGTTCCGTTCTGTTCAATCATGTCCTCTTATTCTTAGGCATATCGTTTGTCGTCATGCCGGCTCAGACGGCAGGATTGAATCAACTTCCGCGGCACCTGGTCCCCCATGGCACAACCATATACAACACGCTCCAACAGATTGCAGGGGGAATTGGCATCGCATTGTTCGTCGGCATCATGTCGTCTGGAGCCAATCGTTATCTCCACCATTCGCTCGATCCTACTGCAATGCTGGAGAAGACACAGAGCATGGTCGCCGGTGTGCAAACGGTTTTTTGGATCGAATTTATTCTCGTCGTCCTTGTTTTGGTAATAAGCTGGTTTATAAAAAAGCTGCCTGAACATCATGAAAGTGATTCATTACAAGCACAGATCGAATCATAAGTTCACAGCCTAAAAACAACGAATAGGGGTGAACCCGGATACCCGGGTTCACCCTCCCTATACAGCTTACAACCTAGCAATTATTCATTTAATGAATTTCAAATGAAGCAGCAGCGCTTTGATGACAACTTCCGATTTGGCGCGAGTCGCATTTTGCAAATGGTTGAATTTATCCTTCGTATCACCTTTGAATTTGGACAATTGGCAAATTCAATAGCACTGGAAATCATTACTGCCATAGTTACGGCATCGTTTTCTCATGATTCTTTAATTGCATCACCAGACGTTGCGTCAAGCTCAAGCTTTGTTCGGCGAGACTGATGCTTCGGGGAAAAATCACTCTACTCCGGTTTAATCGCCATCACTCTTAATCGTTTATAATCCGCATACCATGAGCCGTCATGAAACAATTCGTTGCGGGCTTTAGCAGCTATTTTCGAACAAACGGCAGTCCGCTCCTCTTCAAAAAGTGCCTTGAAGAAATTGTCGGCGAAGCCCCTCAGCCAATGATTCAAGCCTTGCTCATTGTCCTTGATCTTTGTCGGTCGATCGAAGTGAGCCGCATAGGTGACGCGGAAGCCCTGCTGTTCCAACAATGCGCTGTATTCGGCGATGCTTGGGAAATACCAGGGATTCAGCTTGCCAGCATCCATGCCGAATTCCTCATGCAGCACCTCGCCAATGGCCTGAACGATCGTTTCCACATTTCCTTTCCCGCCAAACTCTGCAACAAACCTGCCACCAGGGCTTAAACTATTCCATACACCTGTCAGTACCGCCCCCGGGTTCTTCATCCAATGCAGCGCTGCGTTGGAAAAGACGGCATCGAACGTAGAATTTACGGTGAAATGTTCGCCATCACCAACAAAAAATTGGATTTTGGGATATTTGTGCTGCGCCTGCTCGATCATTGCCTCTGATAAATCCATCCCTGTAACATGTGCGCCAGCTTGACTAATTTCATGTGCCAAATCTCCGGTTCCGCAGCCCAAATCAAAGATTTTTTCATCCTTCATCGGATTCAAAAGCCGAACAACATCCTTGCCCAATTCAGATACAAATCCAAGATTGCGGTCATAATGATCAGATTGCCAAACTTGATTGGAACTCATGAAATCATCTCCCAACTTTTAGGTTAGGGATAGTATGGCATAGAGCCATTTATAAGTTAAATATATTAAATCTATATACATTATAGTTACAAACTATATACACCTATACATAAAACTCTAACCCCTTATCGTTTTGCTAGGCACAATACCGAACTTCTTCTTAAAGCATTTGCTGAAATAGTAGGGATCGGTATATCCCACCTTCATGGACACATCCACAACCTTCAATGACATCAATCCGTCGGAGGATACACCATTCAGCAGCTCAATGGCTTTATCCAGACGAATATTGGTCAAATATTCGGTAAAGGATTGACCCTTCTCTTTTTTGAAAATATGACTCAGATAGCTCGGATTGACCGCCAGGCTGCGTGCAGCCTCCTGCAAATTGACATTCTCGTTGGAATAGTTGGCAATTACGTAGTCTACCGCCTTGGTCACAATATCTGAATTTTTACTGCGAGGAAGCTGTTTCTCTATTTCCACAAACACCATTTCTCGGAAAAATGTCTCCAGCCATTGCTGCAAGGCAGCTACCGTCTCCAAAATATGCATTTGGCGGAAGAGTGGATGCCTTTCCGTTAGCCAGTCCGGAGGGAGAGAACCTCCCCGTTCAAGAATAGCTGCGCTGCCTAGCGATACACACTCCATCAGCACAAACTGGGCTATCTCCTTGCTCGCCCTGCTTTCCATTAGATGATCGCAAGCACGCCGAATGAGCTCAGTAACGGTATCCTGCTGTTTCTGACGGAGCGCGGTCAACCACTCAGAGCGAGCGATCGGCAGCGAAAAAACAGCGTCCTCTGCCCCCGCATGCTCCTGAGCATAAGCAATGACCTGATTGCCGCCTTGTGTGAACTTATATTTGAGCAGGTACAGCGCTTCCGAATAGGACAAGTAAACTTGGCTAATGCTCTCGTAGCTTTGTCCCAGCCCAAATGTGACGAATAGATGCATTTTCTGATCGATAAAAATACGTGACTGCTCGCATAAGTCGAAAAGCGCAGCATCACTATGTTCAGACAGGCTTGCCAATACGGCAATCTGATTTTTTTCTATATTAATAAATGTGCAATCAACGCCCGCAGATCCCAACGTTTCCTGCACAATATTTTGTACGGCAAACCGCCAAAGCTGCCGCTCCTGTTCCTTGGCAAATCGGGTATTGAGCTCGTCGAGCTCCACGATAATGACCGCATAAGAAGAGAACGCCAGATTAAGTCCATAATAACGAGCTTGCTCGCTTAGCGTTTCTGAACTAACCGTCGGCTCATGCAGCAGGAATTGCCTAATAAAGTGGTCCTTCAATATGGGCTTGGTCTGATCAAGCTGCTGCTTTAATTCGCCCATCGATCGTGAAAACTCATTTTCCTCACACAGCTCATCATGTACAGCGGCCAGCGCCTTGGTGAGCTCGTCCTCGTCAATAGGTTTAAGCAGATAATAGGAAGCGCCAAAACTGATAGCCGCACGGGCGTACTCAAAAACATCATAGCTTGTAATAAAGATGATCTTGGTATTTATATACTCGGATCGCAGCGATTCGACAAAGTCCAGACCAGACATGCCGGGCATATTAATGTCAGCGATAATGAGATCATAGTTCTCCTGCCGCGCCAGCTTGAGTGCTTGGGTCCCGTTCTCGACCTCATGCTTAATGCGGAAGCCCAGTGCTTCCCAATCGATTAATTGTATAAGCAGCTGACGGAAATAATACTCATCATCTACAATTAGAACTTGATATAATTGCTTCTTCATAACTGAGACGCCCCCCTTTCCTCAAGCTCCCCCCTGCTGGCCGCAAGAGGAACTCGCAATTCTGCTTGAACACCCTCTCCGAGGGTCGAGGTAATGGAGAGCCCATAATTCTCTCCATAAAGCAGGAGAATCCGCTCTTGTACGCTGCCGATGCCAAAGCTGTCCAAGTCATGATGTTCCCCATCCTTTTCCTTGCCTAGCCAAATCCGGTTCAGCTGCTCTGCGCTCATGCCGCTCCCGTTATCTCTAACGGTGAAAATAAGCAGCTGCCTGCCGTTTTCCTCCGTTTTCCTCCCCGTAATCGAGCATAAAGCTCCTTCATGCTTATCCCTCAGACCGTGCTGAATCGCATTCTCAACTAGCGGCTGCAGAAGCATATTGGCAATCCAGCAGCTCTCAATCGCTTCATCCATTTCAATGCGATAATCAATGTAGCTGTAACGAACCTTTTGAATATAAAGATAACTCTCCAGATGCTTGCGCTCCTGAGAGACCGGAATTAGCTCTTGCCCATTATTAAGCGAGGTGCGATAGAAATCTCCCATCGCCTTCACTACCCGACTGACATCTCGCGCATTTACCATGAGTGCCATGGATCTGACCATTTCGAGTGTATTGTACATAAAATGGGGCTTGATCTGTGAATATAGCAGCCGCAATCCAAGCAGCCTTTTTTGGCGCCCCTCTTGATTGATCGTCTGCAGCAGATCTTGAATTTGCCCAATCATTTCATTAAATTTGTGAGCCACCCTGCCAATCTCATCATTATTCGAAACGACAGCCCGTGCATCCAGATTGCCTTCGCTTACCGCTTTTATCGTTCGGCTCAGTTGGATAATGGGTCTGGTAATCCAACGGGAAAATACAGCCGAAAGAGCGAACGCAATCAGCAGCCCCGCGACGCCAAAACCAACAATGAACAGGGTGATTTTCCATTGATCCTTCATAAGGGTTTGAGTAGGAACAGCGTATACAATCTTCCAGTCATTCTGCTCCATCTCCATCGATGAGATGATCAATCGCCCTTCGTTCGCGTATACCTCATCGTATACTGATTTGTGAAGCAGCTCTGGATCATTAGCGGAAATAATCGTTCCGGCAGCATTGGTTATCATCATTTTACTGTCGAGATGCTCCTCGTCCCGACCATACAATTGGGACAGCTTTCGCTCGTCGATATTGATGAAAATAAACCCGGTGGTCATGCCGTCGTCTATATCAATGATGCGTCTGCCTACCGCCATTACATTTACTTTTTCAGCGTTAACGAGGAAGGGGCTTTCAAAGGTTTCAATCCAGACAGGCGAACCTGCAGCCGCTATCATCTGCTCCTTCGGATACAGGTCGGCTGCATTAGCCCCTACATTGGTCAAGTTCTCTGAATAGTAGAGCTTATCACTCTTAATGGATTGAATTATAACGGAATTAATATAGGGATTGGACTCCACAAGCGAATTGAGACTGGCGTACAGCAGCTGGATATTTTCAATCTCATGCCACTGGGCCATTCTATTGCTTTTCAGAACCGACTGATAGGTCTTGTTCACAATGGCGAGCTTGGAATAGTTCTCAATATCGTTAAATAAGGTGCTAATCGTATTCGATATAAGCGAAACCTTGTATTGAGAGCTGCTTGCCGCTCTTTCTACCGCCTGCTGCTTGGTCATATGATACAGCGTAATAGTCAACAGCAGGACACTAGGAAAAATAACCAATAGATTGATGATCAGCATCTTGCTGCGAATTCCCATATTGTGTAGTTTTCTGATCCCATTCATGAATATCCCTCCGTCAGTCGACTCCTTAGATGCTAGAGAATGTCCCCATTATACCAGCCAGCATCAGAGAGAGGAGAAAAACTTATTTCAGGATAGACCCGGCGGTGAAGCTCTTTTCTAATTGTTCACTGAAAAATAAATAGATAATGACTAGCGGAATCGTTGAAATAAACATTGCCGCACATAACGGCCCCCACTCTACGCTGTATTCGCCGCTGAAGTTCATGAGTCCTAGAGGCAGAGTACGAAGTGAGGATTTCTGAATAAACGTTACGGCCATCAGCAGTTCATTCCATACGTTGAGAAAAACAAAGATTCCTACGGATGCTAAAGCCGGTCTCAGCAATGGCAGAACGACATGGAAGAAGGCGCGGATAACGCCATATCCATCGATGAACGCCGCCTCCTCAAGCTCCTTGGGAAGTCCACGCAGAAAACTCGACAATATGAAAATCGCAATGGGTATATTAACCGTTATATACGGCAATATAATCGCAAGCTGAGATTTCAACAAACCAAGGTCTCTAAGCAGCGTAAATAACGGTACTAGTGTCGCATGGACGGGAACCATAACCCCTGACAAAATGATGATGGACAATAGTCCGCTCCACCTGAATCTCATTCGAGTCAAGGCATAGGCCATCATGGAACCGAGCATAAGTACAACGATTACAGTGATAGTTGTGACAATTACGCTGTTAAAGAAATAATCGCCAATCTCTCCTTGGACCCAGGCGTCCACATAATTTTGAAATTGCCAGGTCTCGGGCAGACTGAAGGCGGAATTGCTCTGAATTTCTTTATTGTTCTTGAATGAGATAAGCACCAGCCATACCAGAGGAATGAGCTGCAGCAGGCCGATGACAGACATAAAAGCGTATAGCCCTATTTTTTTCAAACTTTTTGGACGAATCATTTTTGACGGCTGCTCAGGAAGGTGTAAGGGATGATTGCTTGCTAATTGTTTTTGCATTGGTGCCACTCCTCTACGAATACACTGTATTTCTCGACATCAACTTGTTAATCACCCAGGAGATCAGCAGACATTGTACGACCAGATAAACAGCCAGCGTACTGCCATAACCAAAGTTCATTTTCAGGAAGGCCTCCTGAAACATCCGTACAGCAACAACAGTCGAACTGTTGTCCGGCCCGCCTCCGGTCATGACATAGACTTGCTCGAATACCTTCAATGAGCCGACAACCGCCAATACGACATCCACCTTCAGCACATCGGACAGAAGGGGGAGCGTAATGTGTCGAACGGACTTCCAGCCTGTTGCTCCATCCAACCGGGCAGCCTCATAAATATGATCAGGTATGCTCTGAATACCCGCGAACATAATAAGCATGTGATAACCGATAAATTGCCAAACAAGAACGAAAACCACTGACAGCAAGGAGGTCTTCGTATCTCCCAGCCATAGCTGGGTCATTGATTCTAGCCCAATGGAGCGCAAGAAAGCATTAAGCAGCCCGATGGCAGGATCGTATATTTTGCTCCAGAGCAAGCTAACCATTGTAGTGGACATAATGACCGGGAAAAAGTACACATTACGAAACCATTTGCTGCCCTTGATTTTACGAGATACGAGCATGGCCAGAATAAAAGCAGCAGGCAACTGAAAGATCAGAGAGAACAGCACGAAGACAAAGCCGTTTTGCACAGCTGGATAGAAATTGGGGTCACTGGTAAACATTTTGACATAGTTGTCGAACCCGATAAATTTCATCGGTTGTATGCCATCCCATTCATGCAAACTAAAGAAGACCGTTCGGCAGATAGGATATAAAAAGAAAACAGAAAATAAGGTCAAGCCGGGCAGCAGAAACAATGCCAATACCCAGCGGTTTGATAAAGCCTTCTCCATGCGGGATTCCTCCTAACGCTAGCTGCGATTTACGATAAAAAGAAGAGGCACCTATTCATTACAGTGCCCCGTCCCTTCATTATTGTTGTTTCATGATTTTGTCCATCATCTGCACAAATTCACTTGATGGCAGGGAGCCAGTAAAGAGCTTCTGATTCAGATCCCGGTTCTCCTCATTGACGGCTGCCGGTACCGTATTGCCCCAGAACGTTTGGATAAAAGAATATTCGCTGTAATCTTTCAAATATTGCGCGTAAGCCTCATTAACCTCGCCCTCCGGCTTCACTGCGGTTTCCGCATAGGTTGCTTGTCCCAGCTTGGCAAGCGATTCATTCACCTTAAGCGAATAACGGACGGCAAATTCCTTGGACAGCTCAAGCTGCTTGGAATTAGCATTAACGTACAGACCATATGGAGCGGTGCTTTTCTCACCCATATTGGACGAGAATGGATCAGCTTCTGCGCCCGTTTTAGGGAATTTCACGTAGCCGAGGTCATCGCCAAGAGCCGGGATCGCCTTCGTAAAGATCCAAGAACCATTAACAATCATCAAAGCTTTGCCGCCATAGAACAACTCACGCGCCTCCAGGTCACTGTTGCCGAGAAACCCGGATTGGAATGCATTGGCATTGACCAACTCGATAATTTTGTCCGCCGCGTCTACAAACGGCTTGTCTGAAAAGCTCATTTCACCATTCTGAGCCTTCGTATAGGCATCCTTATCCTCACGCAGCACGAGCAGATTGTAGATGATTTCACCCGGCCAGCGATCTTTGCCTCCCAGCGTGATCGGGGTAATCCCCTTGTCATTCGCTATTTTGATGACATTCATCAGCTCATCCCACGTAGTCGGGGCCTTTAAGCCTAGTTCATTCATCAGCTTCTTGTTGTAAGCCAGCAGATAGGATTGATCAGGGCGATAAGGCAGGGAATAGATGTTTCCATCCGCTTCCTTAATCAACATGCCATCGTTAAAGCTTCCTTCCAGTCCTGTACTCTGCAATGTATCGTTGAGCGGAGCAGCCATCTTTGAATTAAGGATGCTTTCTCTCTCTGATTTGCCTGCATATTGAGCAAAAACATCCGGCAGCTCGTTAGCTGATATAGCAACCTTTATTTTCGTTTTGTATGTTTCCGGATTTATGAATTCATAATTCAGCTTAATCTTCATTTCTTCAGCGATTTCTTCAGCTACGGGCTTTAGATAATCATCCGTATTAAACATCCACAGCGTTAACGAGCCGCCGTCCTTCGCCGAATTGCCATTCGTACCTGGCGTTACTGTATTGTCATTTGTACTACCGCATCCGGACAATACAAGCGAAGCCCCTATGCCAATGGATAGCAAGGATGTGATAAAGCGCTTTCTACGATTCATTTTAAATCCCCCTCTTTATGTCTTCTTGTTGTCGCTTACAGGTTTTATTATAGAGATAAATGGTCGTTTGCTTAATGGAATTCCTTTAGGCACACCCGTAAATATATTAGCCATTTGGCAATCACGGTAAAATTCCCAAAGTTATTTCTTGTATCTTACTATTCGTTTATTTCTCCACCTGATACTAATAGAAGTACATCGAACGGCCGCATGGTCACAGCGCCCTGCAGCACCTTGCCCGACAGCAGATCGCGCATCGTCTGACGGATTACGACAGTTTGGCTGGTATGCGCATAGTTGAGTAGAAACCAAGTATCTTGCTCACTGTCAATCCGCTGTCTGCGGTGCAGCTCAACCTGCTCCGGCAGCTCCATTAACTCTGCCGCGGGAGAGGACAGCCCTGATAAAGTCAGCAGCTTCGTCGCCGCAATCTCAGTAAATGCCGCGCCAAAATAATAAACGGTTCCCTTGCCCAGCGTATTTCGGGAAACTGCGACACTTCCCTCATAATAGCTTCCACCACTATAATGGCCTACGCTTTGCGCCGAATCTGATGTGATGCGGAGTATATCATTAAATTCCGGTGCTTGTACGGATAGCTGGGTGCCTCCATCTTCCTCGAACGTAATATCTGGTGTTGCTTGATACGGGCCTATACGGGTGAAATCCTCGACTTCAATACCGCACAGATCGACAAGCGGGCCCGGCAATGGCTCCATGCGGCAGTGGCCGTTCTCATCTTTATAGCCGCTGCGGCAGCCGAATATAACCGTACCGCCTTGTTTTGCATAAGCTTCTAGAAGCTTGGCGTGGGCTGTGGTGATGAGCGTCGCATGCGGATACACCAGCAGCTTGTAAGAGCACAGATCCTCCAGCGTCGTTTCCTCATCAAGGTAGAGCGCATTGGTTGGAATATGAGCGCGAACGCAGGCTTTGTACCATTCGAGCAAGCTGTACCTCTCCAGCGGCCCATGCCAGCTGTCCAACTCGCCATCCCATTCATTGTCGTAGTTTTTGATTATGGCGACTTCTGCCAGATAACGCTGTCCTACGATTTGGCTGCCAACCAACTGCAATTCCTTGCCCACGAGAGCGGCTTCCCGCACTTTACGGTTGTCGTGATTAGAATAGTCGTTGATGCCATGCCAGTACATCTCGGTGCCGATGGACGCCGTACGCCAGCGGAAATACAGCACCATATCTGCTCCGTGAGCTATGGACTGATACGTCCAAAGCCGCATCTGCCCTGGCAGAGGGGCTGGCGTTTCCAGCCGGGTAAACCAGCCGCATGCGCCCGACTGTTGCTCCATTACGCAGAAGTGTGGCGAAATGCTGCGCACGACACTGAGGTTCCAGCTCCATTTTTGATCCAGCAGAGGACGATCCCCGGAATCGGGCATAATGGTGCTAATATTGGGATATGAATCATAGGACATAAAATCAAGCGATGTCCGTGTCAGCTTATGGTTGTCCAGATGTCCAAATATTCCGTTATGCGTGACCCACTGGTAGCTTGGCACGATGTCCCTAATGATATCCGCCTGCATACGGCAATAGGAGATGGCGCTATCTGAGAAAAAACGCTTTTCATCTAGTGATTGATGCGGGTTAGGGGCATTAGACACCGTTGGACGAGTTAGGTGCACCTGCTCCCAATCGCTGTAGGTCTGATTCCAGAAGACCGCTCCCCAAGCATGATTCAATTGTTCCAAAGTGCCGTACTTTTCCTGCAGCCAGCTTCGGAATGCAATATGATCGGCTTGCGAATAAAACACGTTCATTTCACAATTCAGCTCATTATCAATCTGCCAGCCGATTACAGCAGGGTGATCCTTGTAATGCTCAGCCATTTGCCGAGCGATACGAGCTGCCAGCTTTCTATAAACAGGAGAGTTATATGTGAAATGCCTTCGTTGGCCATGCTGGTATACCATGCCATTTTGAGCAGCGTTAAGTGTTTCAGGATACTTGGTAGTCAGCCAAGCAGGAGGCGTTGCGGTAGGCGTGCCCAAAATGACCTTAAGCCCGTGCTTATGCGCAGCCGCAATAGCCCGGTCGAACAGGTCAAAGTGAAACTCTCCTTCCGACGGCTCAAAGATCGACCACGCGAATTCGGCAACGCGAATAATCGTAAAGCCGCATTCACGCATACGTCTGTAGTCGTCCTCCCACAATTCCTCCGCCCAATGCTCCGGATAGTAACAAACTCCCAATTGAAACTGCTTAGTAAGCTTAGTCATTAAATTCTGTTCCTCTCCTGAAAACGTGAAATATGGTTAAACTCTGGTTCAAGTCGCTCGTACAGCCGCGTGTAGATAGCGAACAGTTCACTATAAATAGCGTGGCGATCAAGGCATGGTTCATGGCGACCCGCAATATGAATCCAGTCTCTAGCCTCATCCATGGATGAGATGTGTCCTAGTGCTTGCATAGCTACGATAGCTGCCCCCAATGCAGAAGCCTCGTGACTTTCTGGAACAAGCAGTTCTCGTCCCAGCATGTCCGAAAGCATTTGCCTCCATATCGGTGATTTGGCAAAGCCTCCAGAAGCGCGGATTTCCCGAGCTGGCCCCGCAATCTCCTGCAGCGCCTCCCCAACGGATAAAATGCTGTAGATTACACCCTCTAATCCGGCTCGAATCAGATGCTCCCGCTTATGCTGCAGGTTAAGGCCGAAGAAAACACCGCGCGCCGAAGCGTTCCAGTACGGAGCTCGCTCGCCAGAGAGAAAGGGTAGGAGAAGCAGACCGTCAGCACCAGAGGAGACACGATCAGCGCTCTGAATCATCAGCTCATATATATCTGCGCCAAGACGGGCTGCCTCCTCCCATTCCGCTGATGCCAGCTTATCCCGCAGCCAGTTGAGAACAATACCGCCGTTGCTGGTTGCACCGCCGATTACCCAGCGCTGCTCGTTCAATGCATAGCAGAAGGTGCGTCCGAACGAATCTGTTATCGCCGTGTCGGACATCATGCGAATGGCGCCGCTCGTTCCGATCGTTACGGCTAGCTCCCCGGCTCCAATAGCTCCTACACCAAGATTGGCCAAAACACCATCGCTGGCTCCGATAACAAAAGGAGTATCCATGCTTATGCCCATACGCTCGGCCCAGATGGGGTTCAAGCCGTTCAATATTTCTGTCGTTGGCACAAGAACTGGCAACTGCTCCTCTCGAATACCCAGAAGCTCCAGTACATCTTCGTCCCAACCAAACTTTTGCAAATTGAACAAGCCGGTAGCTGATGCAAGAGAGCAGTCCATGACGAAGCGATCAAATAATCGAAACAGAATGTACTCCTTAATGCCGATAAACTTTCCTGCTTGTTCGTAGCAGCTCGGGTCCTCCTCCTTCAACCAGAGAATCTTGGATAGGGGAGACATGGGATGCATAGGGGTTCCGGTTCGCAGGTAAATCTGTTCCCCTTCCAGCTCTTCCTTCAATCGCTTGACTTGCCCGGTGCTGCGATTATCTGCCCATATCATGCTTCGAGTTATCGGTTTATTAGAGCGATCCAGAACAATCAATGAATGCATAGCTGAGCTAATGCCAATGCCAATCAGCTCATTCGCTGCTGCTCCCGATCGGCGCATTACTTCTCTAATCGCTGTGATAGTCGCTTGAAACAAGCTTTCAGGATCTTGCTCTACCCATAAAGAACGGGGATAAATGAGCGGGTAATCCACTGAATGAATACCGCGTATGCGTCCTTGGGGACCGAAGGCGACAGCCTTCGTACTTGTTGTACCAATATCGAGCCCTATTATAATTTCGTTATCGAGCAAATTAAGCCCACCTTTGCATGTACAGAATACTGCGGCTTTCATCGAACAGCTCATAAGGTTTCTTATTACAAACTTGCCTATTAGCCTAACTGGTATTAACGGTCAGACTAGATTATAGCGAAGAGCGCCCTTTTGATGAATGGAATTATTTTGGGTGCCATTCGCAAATATTTTTGCAAGCCGTCTATTTGAAACAGCACTAAAAGAGCTTGTTCGTCCCGTGAAGAACGATCAAGCTCTCTTAGTGCTAACTCAAAATCCTACTGCTTTAGGCCTCGCTTACTCCAAAAGCCCCCAAATTCCATCAGGCAGCCACAGCTTCCTCACAATCAGGCATACGATGAGCACGGCAGCGCCTAAAATAATATTTTTGGTTACTTTATTCATGGCCGTTCCTCCTTTTTATTTATCGAACCGTTTTTTTCCGTACACCAGCAAGCACAGCGCCCCTGACAGAACCGTCCACATCATCAGGCTAAGAAGATTTCCGCCCATTTCCGAAAGTCCCCCATTTTGATGAAGCTCTAATATGGCCACGACAAATTGCTGCGAGGGAAGCACATTAATGATATTCATTAGGGCAGGCATATCCAAAGTCGGAACAAATATCGGTCCAAAAATAAACAGCAGCAGCAGTGGAAGGCCTACAATCGAAGATTCCGATGCCGTTCGTGCGATGAGGCCTATAATCGTACCCAATGCCATAAAAATAAGCAGCAGCAATACCGCCAATACTGTCAAAAAGAACAGATTCACATCGGGCACACCGGAAATCGCCAAGCAGGCCGCGATGACAATTAGAGCAAACAGCGTCGTTGTCGCGCTTTTCCCCGCAAGCACCTCCAGCTTTGTAGCAGGCGACAGCATGAGGGAGCGCAAGGTGTTCTTCTCCTTCTCTTCGGCAATCATATTCGCCTGAACAAAGGCTCCTGTTATGGAGATGGCAACTAGTATAGGAATGGAAAGAAACGTCAGGTCGCTCGGATCATTTTCTTTTTGTTTAAATAAAAGGGCTAGCAGTACGGGCATTCCCGCATTTAATAAAATTTGCGGATTGCGAATCGCATCCTTCCATTCTTTTTTGACCATGGCCCTGAAGCGGCGTATGGAAAACGTCATTCCAGTCCCCTCCCCGTCAATTTCACAAAAATATCCCCCAGCGTAGGCTCATTGGAATGAATGGCTAACAGTTCTTCTCTTCTTATTAAGTCCCGTATGAAGCCCGCTCCGACCTCATCCTGCTGAACAATCTGCTTCCCGAGCGGCGTAGTCACGGTAATGGAACGGTCACCATAGCGAAGGCGCAGAGCCTGCGGCGTGTCGAGAGCCGAGATTTCACCATTATTCAGAAAGGCTACGCGATCGCAAAGCGTTTCCGCTTCCTGCATATTGTGCGTTGTCAAAAAAATCGTCGTTCCCCGGCGGTTCATTTCACGCAGCGTTTTCTGAATACGCTCGCTATTCACAGGGTCCAAGGCGGATGTGGGCTCATCAAGAAAAAGAATGTCCGGCTCATGCAAAATCGTTCTTGCCAGCGTCACCCGCTGCTTCATCCCTTTCGAGAGCCGTCCGACCAGCGTATGCTTGTCGCCGATTAAATTAACCGCATCAAGAACCGTTTCAATTCTTCGTTCCGGCACACCATACAAGCAGCAAAACAAAGCCAGATTGTCATACACGCTAAGACGCTCATAAGTGCCGCTATTATCCGTAAGCACACCTATTCTGCCCAGAAACTCGGAGGGTCGGCTTCGTGCAGGATCGCTCCCCAGCACCTTCACTTGCCCGGAATTATAGAGCAGCTGCGAGGTAAGAATTTTCACCGTTGTCGTTTTGCCCGAGCCGCTGGGACCGAGGAAGCCGAATATTTCCCCCTGCCGGACCTGAAAGCTAATCTTGTTCAGCGCTTGTTTCTTTTTGTACCGTTTTTCGAGGTCATGGACCTCAATAATCGATTCCATGGTATTTACACCTTCCCTTGACATGAGTAGCCGAAAGCTCCATCCCAGCTTAGCGGTGAACAGAGCTGTAAACAGCAAATTTCCCATGAAAAGATCCATTTGCGCGCTGAAAGCAGCCATTTTGGCGGTGAACGGAGCAGAATTACAGCCCTACAATCGTCTTTAGCTCTTCAAACTTCCCCTTGGATAATGGAATTCTGGATTTTTTATCGTCGTTTAGGACGAGACTGTAGCTGTTGCGGCTCCATACAATCAATTCGGCGATTTGGTCCAAATTGACAATATAGGAACGGTGGCAGCGATAAAACCGGAACGCCTTGAGCTTCGCCTCCAATTCCGCAAGCGTCCATGAGCAAGCAAAGCTGCCAGCCTGCGTATACAGATGCGTGACGCCCTCGATGCTTTCAATAAAATGCACTTCGCCGGGATCTAGGAACACGTATTTGTCTTCGGTTTTCACCATAAACTTTGCTAGCCTTGGGACATGATGCTGCTCGCCGCTTGCAGCCTCAGGCTCATCGCCGCCGGGAACAGGCTCAGACTCATTGAATTCCGAGGCGTCCTGAATCGTAATCGGGGCAAGCGAGCTTCCCGTCAGTCCGTAAATACGATTAGATATCGAGAGCGCTTGCTCCAAGGTCGAGCACGTAACTAAAATCGCCTTATTTTGACGAAGCAGCTCTGCTATCATCCTTCTTACAATCATACAGCTCTCCAGATCGAGATTTTGCTCAGGGTCCTCCCAAATCAAAAGCTCCGGATTATGAAGAATGCTTCTTGCAAAACCGAGCAGCCGCTTCTCGGAATAGCTCAGTTTAGAAATCCGTTCGCTGGCCTTTCCCGCCAATCCGATCTTGCTTAACAGCTCTTCTATCCCCGTTCGTATGCCATGCAGCTCCGCCCAAAATAACAAATACTCCCTAACCTTCAAGCGTTCATAAAGTCCTTCGTCCAAACAGCTGAATCCAACCTGGCCAGCTGCTTCGTTGCTGCCCAAAGAAAGCAGCTTCCCGCGATAGGAGATTTTGCAGCCGGAGGATACGCCCTCTCCTCTAACCGACCGAATGAACGTACGACCAATATCGTGATGGCATTGTATAACTACGCATTGCCCGGCCTCCAGCTCAATTACATCTGAGCCAACTCCATTGCTTAAGGCTGTATTCGCAGCTAATTTATTCATATATAAAACGCCTCCTGCCGAGTTGATTTTATAGGTTAACCAGTTGCTTCCTTATCTGCCATTGTACCACCGACGCACGCATCGGAGCAGCAAGCAAAAGTTCAGCAGCAGCTTCGGCTAGGGGGAAGCTTCGACAGCGAGCAGCTTTAGCGCTGAGTGGCCGAGCAGCTGAAATAAAACAGGGCCGGCAGCCACTCGTTAGAGTTGGACTTCCGGCCCTGCTTGTGTTTATGCAAAGTGAGAGGGAGCAATAGGAGCCACTTAGTCCCTTTTTGATTCATGCTTTATTTCCGTAATTTATACCAATGGATGTGGAACATACCGTTCTTCTAAACTTGTGATTTCTTCAGGGTTCCATTTAACCAATAAGGCCGAAACCGCATCCTCGAAATGACTGATTTTAGTCGACCCGATAATCGGGGCTGTATCTTCTTTTTGCAACAGCCATGCAAGACCCACCTGTGCGCGTGGAATTCCTCGATTAGCGGCTACCTCCGCAACTCTTTCCACGACTTTGCGATCAGCCTCTTCCGTTTTAGCAAATAACGCATTAGCTATCTGGTCATTCTCTGAGCGCGGGGTCTGCTCATTCCAATCGCGGGTCATTCGGCCTGCAGCCAGAGGCAAGTATGGAGTGACGCCAACGCCCTCGTACCTTACGATCGTGATCTAGGGCCTCTCTCTCACTGCCAAACGAAATCGCTGTCAGAATCACACTCAAATTTTAAAGCGAACAACCAATGTTTGCAGATTTTGGGCCAAATGAGCCAGCTCATCCGCCGACGAAGCGATTTCTTCAATGGAAGCGACCTGCTCCTCTGTTGAAGCTGAAATACTTTCTGTTCCTTCAGCGTTCCGCTCGGACACCTCACTAAAGAACTGAATGGCCTGAACAACCTCGACGGTGCTGGCGGACATTTGTTCCGAAGCGGCAGCAATCCCTTCTACCTGGGAAGTCAGGTCATCAATAGCCGCGTTGATGCTCAAGAAAGCTTCATCTGCTGTGTTACAGCGCTCTGAATTTTAGCAGTACCCGTACGTACTAGCCCGGTCGCTTGCTGGGCAGCCGCGCTCACTTCGCTATCGTCGATAACCCCCACCAGTACCCAGCTTGTTTTTTCATTTGTCGTAATAAATGCATGCTGCTTGCTTCCATCCGTAGACGCATAGGCGAGACTTCCTTGCTCTTGCTCGAAAATATCAGGATACGGCGAAGCTGTCGCTTCACTGCCTGCTTTTTCATTGGGATGCACAATAAATTTATTAGATTTATCCAGCACATATACATTGCCCTTCGTCCCGATCTTGGTGGAATTCACTAAATCGCTCAACGCCTTGAGCGAGAGGCTGACCGAAACAACACCATGCCCGTCCTTGGTAGTCTGGGCGACCGACACAACCACATTGCCCGTATTGCTGGAAATGTACGGCGAGATAATCGTAGGCATCCCTTTATTTTCTGAAGCGCTTATGTACCAGGGCCGCTTGCGCGGATCATAATCTGCCGGATTTACCGCACTTTTCGGAACGTTGGCGTATACGCCTTGATCGGTGCCCACCGAAGCCAGTTCCACGTCGTCGTGTTTTTGTTTGTAGGCGTCCAGTACCGCCCGTACGAATGGGTCCTCATTTCCCTGAACAGGACCGATATTGCCGGCTGGCAGCTGATCAGCCAAAAAATCCACATTTTTTTCGGTAGCTCCAATCATCTGATTAATCGTTTCATTAAGCACCGCCAGCTTCCCCGATGCACTTGCAAACATTTCCTCCTGCACCTTGGCGCGGGCAGTATTAACATCAAGCGCCCGCCCCTGTATTTTGAGGGCAGCTTTCCGCGCCAAACAAGCGGGGGATGCTGAAAATTTCTCCCGGCTTGCGGTACGGTTCAGTCCGCTGTTTGCAACGGCAAGTTATTGCTTTATTGCATATAAATTAATTGCTTTCTTTGAGAGTCCCAGCGCCATACTAAATCACCATTTAGTCGCAAACCGCCATACCACTCATTTATTCCCTTCACCTTTATCCAGTCCTTCAATCCCGCGACTACCTCCACCCCAATCTCAGTTAATGCAATTTTGCCATTTTCAAAGGAGGGGGTAGTTTTCTTCCGATAATCAGGAAACGTATGGGATGATCCTAGTATTTTTATCAGTGCATGCGGTTGTTCTGACATACTCCTTAACCGATACCATAATTCCAAATCACCCATGCCTAGTACACTTAAGCGGTTCCCGATCTCTTGCAATAACTTGCATGGGGTATCCACACCTTGCCGAATAAGCTCCAAAATGGTTTGCTCTACGATTCCCAGCCCATTTATTGGGGAAGGCAGGCGTGATAAGTGCAGTTCAAGCGCCGCGTGAGCAAAGGGCAGCACCGATGTGTCTTTATTCAAAATTTCAACATGTGATTCAATATTTGGCGATGTGTACGCCTCCCAGATTATGCTGCCCGTCTCAAGCTCCTTCTCTCCCACCCTTTGCCAAGTACCTGACAATGTTTCCAACTGCTTTGATGTAAGTTGCCCCAATCCCCTAAACAAATTAATACCTGGGTAGTCGCCGATGCACAGCAAATTCAGCTTGGTATGACCTAGGGCCTGATTTGAAAACCAGTGCAATAAATAGCTCAGCATGAGTTGGTCAAACAAATCATGCTCGAACCATAGTACGATCTCATCGTATTTGTGAAAGTTCCGCAGAATCTGTTCTTGCGACTTACAATTTGTCACATAGTCATCTGCTGGAATGCCTAGAGTTCTCTCTAAATATTCCACTCTGGGCGACCTCTGATGGAGCTCCCCCGTTTCTACGAATACCGGACCTACCGGATATACTTCTCTCCAAACCAAGATATCTCCGCGAACGTTTCCCTTCCTTAACTTATCGCTGACGATATCTCCATTTACTATATGGAGCATGGATACTCCTCCTTCGTAAAGATCATTGAACATGGATACAAAGTCGGTAACAAGCAGCGACGTTCTTAGCTTATTACGGGCGTCGAACAACCGTTTTTTTAATGCAGAGGGAGATACTTTAAGGTAACCTGATATTTCTTTTATCGAATATCCATGAAAATAAAATAATTGGACTACCAGTTTTAAATTGCCCGACAAACCCTCGATGGAATGGTGAATCCTCTCCTGCCATTCCTTTCTTTCAATAATGGACTCCACATTCAATTCCTCTGCATCCATTATAATTGTTTCATCCATTGGCATTGTGGAATGTATTTTTCGGCGGAGAATACGCTGGCATTGCCGTTCGACTATAGTCTTGAACCATCCCGGGAATGCATCCGCCTCTTGCAACTTAGTGAGATTGGCAAAAGCCTCCGTGAACGCTTCTTGTACCGCATCCTCCGCATGCCCCCAGTCACCTAGCTTTCCATATGCCACAGAAAATGCCATGCCACTAAAATGCTGCACGATCCGCTCCCAGGCGATTTGGTCGCCAAGCCGGGCTCCCTCGATCCACTCCCGCACCTCTTGCACCTCCGCTGTGTTCAGTTTCTATATACAAAGTGCCAGTATCGTTGCAAAAGGTTACTTGGTTCTATTGATAAGATAGTAGTAACATGCCGCTGCTTGTGGCACGGTTCTCTTCTATATAATTTCAACCTTCATATTCTTTGCATGAAATTTCAATTACTCGGTAATACCCCTTACAAAACACAGTTCTATTAGGCTTGATTAAAATTAATACTGAGTTTATTACATCCGAGGAAGATATAATAAAATTTATCCAACAAATAAACAAATTTCATATAATGCTCTCGAAACCAAGTACTGTGTATGAATGGCGGCCATTCTGCTTCATCCATATACTTATACGGCAAATGTCGAAACCAATGAATCATATCTTTTCCCCTTTCTCGGGCTATTGTATTGAGATAACCTTCCACGCCGTGTTCAACCAAGTTATCTGATAACATTCTGATCTCACATTAACTCGTGAAAGCAATTTTTGTCTACATCCTTGGCAAGGAGTCTTTCACTATGAAAAGCACGAAGCACAAGGTCGGCATGGCTCGAACGAATATTGAAATTCCCCCTCATTTTTCAACCTAGTTTTGGTGCGACCCGAATGCATATTTGACAAAGGATAGAATGCTAGAAGCCCGGGAAGCATGATTAAGCAGCTATGCAGACAAATTGCTCGGAGCCGCCAAAAAATCAGTTGTCAACGTTTAACCCCCATGCGTCAACGACGGCAGCAGCGCAACAGCCTCCGAGCCAGCGGCGACCGTTGCTCCCACGGAAACAGCAGATGCAGCAGCAGGCGATGGCGAGACCGTTACGTTCAAAGCTGCCAACGGGGATATCGAAGTCTCGCGCAATCCGTAACGCATCGTGGACGGAACTGCGTTTTATACAGGCTACTTCCTCGCTCTCGGTGTCACGCCGGTCGGCGTTCAGTAAGAAGTTCTAGCCAGCCCTTATTTGAAAGATAAGCTTGCTGGCGCGCAAAGCCTGGGCGACACGCCGATGCCCGAGAACGTGCTTGCTCTGCATCCCGACCTGATCGTCGTGTTCAGCGGTACGGAAGGCATCGACGAGCTGCAAAAAATCGCTCCGGTCGTTGCCATCGACTACGGCGCCAAGACGTATAAGGATCAGCTGATCGAATTCGGCCAGTTGACGAACAAGGAAGCCGAAGCCCAAGCTTGGATCGAGCAGTGGGAAGCCCAAATTAACGAGTTGAAGCCTAAGGTACAGGAAGAAGGAAGTCATCGACAGCGGCACGGGCTGGGCATCCATTTCGCTGGAGACGCTCCCGCAATTCGCCGGCGATATCATCTTCACTTCACCCTGGTCCGGCGATACAGCCGATCCGAAGCTCGTGTATGAGAACGCGGTGTGGCTGGGCCTTCCTGCCGATCTCCTCATAATCAATGTACTCCTTGCACCGTACTATGCTTTTTTTCAAGTTTTCTCCTCATCCCCCATTCCGCAGCCACCGGATTCCCCTTATCTGAACTCCCATCGCTTCAGCGAAAAATCTCCTTTCATCGTATTTTTCCGACCTATGCTAGGTATGAATAGAAACTGACAAAAAAGGATCCCCACCTTATAATTGTTCAATATATCCTATAGCGGAACTGACCAGGAGGACGGCATGCAATTTGAACCAGTGTATGATGATGGGGAACTATTTCTACCAAAGATTGAATTAAATTTGACATCGAACCAATCGATTGGCATTATAACGGACTTGAAGCGAAAGCAGCTTTTAATGAATCAATTAGTGAATCATTCCCACTATTATTTATTTCGAGCTCAGCAAAACGAGTATATGCGTTTAACGGTGGAAGAGCTACTCACTTTTCTAATCCAAATAACGGAGAGGAATGACCGTGTCGCTTCGTTAATAGATTATTTTGCTTTAAAAGAAGAACGGAAGGTAAAAATCAAGGATCTAAGCTCATCGAAAAGGATGTATGTGACATTGCTGCGTGTCTATTTTGCGCATCAGCCTACGCTTGTACTGGAGGAGCCCTATTTTTACTTGGAAGAACAAGATCGTCGTCAGTTTAAACGGATTTTGGATGACCTTTCGAAGGAAAAGCAAATTTTAATTTTAACTTCGAATTTAGAGGATGCCCTCATTTCCTGTGATGTCATTTATCGATTGAACGAGCTCGGTTTTCATCCATTGGATATTCGGGACTCAGACGAGGATAAGCAGGAAGGGCAGGAACAAGATCGGGCCAATATAACGTTGCAGAAGATTTATACGAAAAGAAAGGACAAAGTGATTTTATTTAATCCGCCTGAAATCGATTTTATAGAAAGTGTAGATGGTTCGATTCTTGTTCATGTGGATGGAGAAAACTATGACTGTGCTTTGACGCTAACCGAGCTTGAGCAGAGATTATTAAATTTCGGATTTTTTAGGTGTCATCGATCCTATATCGTTAATCTGCAAAAAGTAAGAGAGATTATTACATGGACGAAGAATAGCTACAGCTTGCGATTAAATACAGGTAAAGATGCCGTAGTTCCATTATCCCGTTCAAAATTGCAGGAATTAAAAGCACTTCTTAACCTTTAATTCCGAGGGACATGTGGAACCAATCAAGCATTTGCTGGTACCATTCAGGCGATAAAAGCTACATTTCGGCGGGTTTTGATGGCTGGAAGCGTGCAATCTTTATATATTTAAGCCATCAACTCTAAGGAAGTGGTATTAATGGATGTTATCCAAGTCGAACATATTCGAAAGAGCTTTGGAAATAAGGATGCATTAGCAGATGTGTCTTTTTCAATTGCGTCAGGAGAAATTTTTGGGTTTCTAGGTCCGAGTGGTTCAGGAAAAACGACATTAATAAAAATTTTAACTGCGCAATTAAATTCGACAAGTGGACAGGCAAGTGTATTTAACAAGCCAGCAGAGATGATGAATCAGTCTGCACAGAAGATGCGCTTTGGCATTTTGACGGATAATAGCGGTCTATATGAGAGATTATCAATTGAGGAAAATCTGGAGCTGTATCGTAAGTTATATGATCTTCCTAGATCTTCGATCGATAAGGTGCTGCAATTTGTAAACTTAAGCGGAGAGCGCAAAAAGAAAGTCAATCTCTTATCGAAAGGGATGCGTCAGCGTGTCCTGTTGGCAATCGCGATTATCCATGAGCCGGAATTATTATTTTTGGATGAACCTACTTCGGCTTTAGATCCGGTAAACTCCGCGCATATTTATAAAGGGTTGCGCCGCTTAAATGAGAATGGGACAACGATTTTTTTAACGACGCATAATATGGCCGAGGCAGAATTGCTATGCAACCGTGTAGCGATTTTGTATCAAGGACAAATCCAAACCATCGGCTCGCCCAAGGAGCTTAAAAAACAGCATCGTGAAAACGTCGTTTGTGTGGAGTTAATCAATAGGCAAGCCTATGAGCTCCCGATTAATAATGGAACGGCTGATCAAATATCCGACTGGATGAAACGAGGGTTAATTGATCGATTAGAAACGAAAGAGCCTAGTCTAGGGGACATTTTTATTAAAATGACAGGAAGTGAGCTGCTATGAGTATCTCATTGAAACGTGCGCAAGCGATATTTGTGAAGGATTACAAAGAGTTTTCACGCAATTATGCCCTCTCCATTATGTTGATTTTCCCAATTATCCTCGCACTTCTTCTTCGAGCTGCTGGCGCCGCCTCGTCTTTGCCTGGATCTTTCGCTACAGTTCTTAATCTTTCGTTTGTGTTCCTAACATGTTTCGTACAAGCATGCTTGATTGCGGAAGAAAAGGAGCGTAACACTTTACGATCATTAATGATGACTCCGGCCACGACCATGGATGTTTTAATCGGTAAAAGCACTTTAGTCTTGGTCATGTCTGTTGTTGTTCTGGTTATTGCTACGTATCTATTTGGCTATGAACCAGCTAGTATATGGGCGTTTGTGGCAGCAATCCTTCTTTCGATTATTTTATACACAGCAGTCGGGACGATATGTGGTCTATTCTCCAAGACGTTGCTTGATGCGTCATTATCTATAATTCCTGTGACGATCGTATTCTCTGGGGCACCATGGGGAGCATTTATTGTGGATGAGTATCCAGTCTTCAAAGTGCTGGATTACATGCCCAGTAGCCAGCTTGTTCATTTGCTAGGTTTACCCCCTACAGACTTTACGACGGGAGAGTTATTAAAACCCCTCCTTATTATTTTGGCATGGACGGTTGTATTAACGATTGTATCTGTTGTTTTGTATCAACGACGGTTAAAGGATGAGTAGGGAAAAATGACAAAAGAACGGCCACACGGTCTTATGGATTCGTCGATGCCGTTAGCCACTATAATCGTGTATTTCTACCGAGGAGGGATCAAATTCCGATGAATTTAGCCGTCAAGTTGAAGCGAGAATTCAAAGACCGAGATACCCGGCATAAGCTGAAAGGCTATCGGGACAAAGCGGAGCTCATCAGGAAACGGAATTTGGGAGCTTGGGACGATCAGCGGCTGCAAGCGGAGTCTCTCCGGCTGAAAAAGGAAGCTGCATCGGGTACGCCTTTGGACGGGCTGCTTGTCGATGCCTATGCGCTAGTCTGCGAGGCAGCGAAGAGAACGCTCGGATTGCAGCCCTACGATGTCCAGATCATGGCTGCCATCGCTCTGCACGAGGGATTTTTGATCGAGCAGCATACCGGTGAAGGAAAAACGCTCTCTGCTGTTATGCCTGCTTATCTACATGCTCTAACCGGTGAAGGCGTTCATGTGCTGACTTTCAACAATTATTTGGCAAATCGGGATGCGGATTGGATGGGCCCGATCTATCGTTTCCTCGGGTTAACGGTAAGCGCGGTTCAAGCGGGCATGAGCTTGCCCGAGAAACGGGAAGCGTACGCCGCCGATATAACCTATGTTACGGCCAAAGAGGCGGGATTCGATTATTTGCGCGACACGATTGCTTTAGACGAAGCCGATACCGTGCATCGTCCCTTCCACTACGTCATCGTCGACGAAGCGGATTCACTGCTTCTTGACGAGGCGCGGGTGCCGCTAGTCATCGCTGGCGAGCCGGGCTCTTCCGACAACGACGGCATTCTTTTTGCAGAAGTAGCCAGGCAGCTCGCGCAAGATGAGGATTACGATTTCGACGAGTTCCAGCGGAACGTTTACTTGAATGAAGCAGGCTCTGCGAAAGCAGAGTCGCTGCTCGGATGCGGTAATTTGTACGATAGCCATAATAGTCATTTGTTAATGTCGTTAAATAATGCGCTGCATGCGGAATTGTTATTGAAAAAAGACGTCGATTACATCGTCCGGGACGGTAAAATCGAGCTGATCGACGAATATACCGGCCGCGTGGCGGAGAACAGGCATTTGCCGGACGGGCTGCAAGCCGCGCTTTCGGCCAAAGAAGGGCTGCAGGCGAAAGCCGGCGGGATCATTCTCGGTACGATCACCCTTCAACATTTCCTTAGCCTATATCCAAAAATTTGCGGAATGACGGCTACCGCGCAAGCTTCCGCGGTGGAATTCGAAGTTATTTATGAGCTTCAGGTCGTGCATATTCCGCCGAACCGGCCAAACATACGGATCGATCATCCACACCGGATTTATACCCATAAAGAAGCTAAATTTAAGGCGCTTGTACAAGAAATCTCGTCCGTCCATAGGGCGGGACGTCCGATTCTCATTGGTACGTCAAGCGTCGAGGAGTCTGACATGCTGGCGGAAGCGCTAGCAGTTGCCGGCGTACCTTGCCATGTTCTGAATGCGAAAAACGACGCAAAAGAAGCCGAGCTCATCGCCAAAGCGGGAGAGATCGGCGCCGTGACGGTGTCCACGAATATGGCGGGACGCGGCGTCGACATTCGGCTCGGCGGCGGCAGCCCCACGCAAGCAGAAGCTGTCGCCAAGCTGGGCGGGTTGTACGTGATTGGTACGCATATGCACCAAAGCGTCCGGATCGACAACCAGTTGCGCGGGCGATCCGGACGCCAAGAGGATCCGGGAGCTTCTGTATTTTTCGTAAGCTTGGAAGACGAGTTGCTGCTTAGGTTCGGCATCGATAAAACGATACGGGGTCTTAGGCAGGATGAGACTCTCGAAGAGTCGGTGCTCCATAGCAAAATTGACCATATTCAGCGTGTAATTATGGGTCAAAACTTCCATATCCGTCAGGAGCTGAACGGTTATTCGGATATGGTGGAGGATCAGAGGCGTATGCTATACGAGGAGCGGCTCGGAATTTTGAAAGGCGAGACACCGATGAGCCCTTCGGAGCAGCGGGTACGGCTTTATTTTATCGACAAGCTCTGGGCTGACCATCTGGCATATGTTTCTTACATTCGCGAAGGCATCCATTTAACGAGCCTTGTTAACCATAATCCGCTCGACGAATTTCATGCGCAAATCATCCAAGCCTACGAGCAAATTCCGGCTAAAATAAATAGAGAGTCGGCGAATATGCTCGCAAAGCTCGGAGGTTCGAATGATCCGGCGATGTGGGAAAAATTCGGACTGAAAAGCCCTGCTTCCACTTGGACTTATATCATCACCGATCAATACAAGCAATACTTGCAGAATCCCGGTACATGGACCCCGGAGACAATAATTGCTTACTGGATGCGCAAGATTTTGAGGCAGGTATTCGGGTGGTCAAAATTTTGATGCAGTGTAGCTTTTTCGAGGAATAAGAGATAATTCAAGCAAACAAATAAAGCCGGTATAGCTCCCCCAAGTATAGAGGCTACCGGCCTTATTTGTGTGCTTGCAGCACTTACTAGAGCATCGATTAGTCAATCCCATGCCAATAGGTTCACATTATATGCCATTATTGTAGCTGCTGGCTGATTATTGAAAACAGAATCCCTGGCTCTTAATAACGGCGTAAAGCTCGGGACGCAGACGGTTCTGACGAAGCCTCGCCTCCATCTCGCCTGACCAACTGGCCTGCTTGCCTTCACCAGTCCGACTGGCATAATACTGCCCCAGTGTCTCATCATACGCATGAATATCGCCGGCAAATCCAGAGTCGCTATAGCGCTCGTCATGATAGACTGACTGTACAGGAAGGCGCGGGCGCTTCGTTGGCAGCTGGTCCGAGATGCCAATGCACATGCCGAATACCGGGTAGACAAGCCGCGGCAAGTGAAGCAAATCGACAACCTGCTGCATATCGTTGCGAATACCTCCGATGAAAACAGTGCCAAGCCCTAGCGCTTCTGCCGCTACGGCTGCATTTTGCGCAGCCAAAGCGGCATCCACTGTCGCGACAAGAAATGTCTCGACGTTCTGATGCAGTTCAAGCTCGAAATCGGATGTATGCATTCGCACAGCAACTTGTGCGCGATGTAGGTCAGCGCACCAGACCAGAAACAGTGGGCATTCCTCAACATGCCGCTGCCCTCCGGCCAGTTTCGCCAGATCGCGCTTCTTGCTGGTATCGCGAACGCCTATAACACTATAGGCTTGTATATTTGAAGAAGTTGAAGCAGCCTGAGCACTAGCCATAATCTGCCCTAACTGCTCCTCCGAGATTGTATCCGGCTTGAATTTGCGAATGGAACGATGGGATTGCAAGTGCTTGACTATGTCATTCATTGTGACTCCTCCTTCACCAGGATCGTAACGCTAGACACCAGGCTCTTCAAGCGCTCTTCGGGCGAGCTCCCTCAGCACAAGGTCATCGAGCGGCGGGTTGTGCACACCTGCCCGGATGTCCCTGTATATTCGTTCCAGTGGATTGGAGCGGAACATGCTGGAGCCGCCAACCACCCGCATGGCACGATCAGCAATCTGCAGGGCGCGATTCGTCGCCATATACTTGGCAAGCCCAAGATCGGCCTTCAACTGTGCGCGTTGCTCCGGTTCCTGATCCCACCTTCTCGCCATCGTGTACAACATCGTTCGTACGGTGATCAAATCCGCCTCTATTAAGCCAATCTGCTGCTGGATGAGCGGCAGCTCTCCAATCGCAGTGCCCAGACTGTCAGGCTTATACGTGCGAGCGAATGTTACTGTATAATCCCTTGCGGCAGAGGCTAGCCCTGTGTAACAAGCAGCTATGAACAATAGATAGCCCAACCCGTCATTCGGACGCTGGCGACTCTGCCCGTCAGGGGTTAGCGAAATGAGCGATGACTCGGGGACGAACACCCGATCCAGCAGCAGGTCATGGCTGCCTGTCGAACGCATGCCAAGCGTATCCCACGTCTCCTCCATGCCCACTCCCTCCGAGCGGTCCACGTAGAAATCCCCTGTAGCCCCCTCGCCTTCCAGACTGGCACTGACACTAAAATGATTAATAATCGGGAGAAGCGTGCTGTACGTTTTCCTGCCGCTAAGCAGCCATCCCCCTTCTGTGCGCGAGGCGACTGTTCTTGGCTTCATTCCACGGCTAGGACTGCCGACCCCGGACTCGCTAGCGTATCCGTTGTACAGCTCGCCAGCCGTCACTGCCCTTCTGCACAAGCGTTCAAACAGATGCGCCGGCCAGTGGCGTGTCGTACGAAAATGAAGAATGGAGCCCAAATGCCAGCCGAGAGCGATTGCCGTAGAGCCATCGCCCTTGGCGATTCGCTCCAAGAACAGCACCAGCTCATAGAGCGATAATTCATCACCGCCGAATTCACGAGGGACAGTCAGCTTCATGCAGCCCTCTTGCCTCAATTCCTCGAAGTTCTCGATTGGGAAGGAACCTTCCCGGTCATGCTTGGACGCCCGCTCGGCGAATCGTACAGCGAGGCGGTCAGCCAAGGCCACCAGCTTCGCTTCCCTCTCCTTTTGAACAAAATCCTCTACCTCAATCCTCTGATACATTTCCAATTACCTGCTGCGGTAGTCTTGCAGACTAACGTCTATTTGTTCAATATGGCCCTGCAGGTGAGCGATTTGGCCAGCAATCAACCCTTCCAGCGTTATCAAACCATTCTCAGGATGTTCTCCGGTACGAGTCCATGCTTCTTCATTTAATCGCTCCAGCAGTTCGCTGTTGGCCGCCCTCAGCAACTGGAAGCGCTGCAGTGCAGCCTCAAGGTCAAGCGCCTCATAATCAAGCGTATTGGTCCAATTATCCTGTTCAAAGACTTGCAGAGGAGGAGAGTTCTCCGAGAGAATGTTGCGTACGCGGAAGGATACTGCCAGCTCCGCATCCGCCAAATGAATCGCGATTTGCTTAATCGACCATTTCTCCGGCAATCGATGGTGAAGCAGTTCCCCTTCGTTCAGGCCCCGTACCGCCTCTGCCAGCGCTTCTCCTCCCGAACGATAATTGGCAATTAATTGTTGCAGTTGTGTTTTTATAGCCATAACAATAGCCCTCCTTGAAGTTGTCTTCTTGTAATTAACTTTCTATATAGGCATGCGCCGTGTTATAAGCGCTTGTCCAGCCTGCTGACGAGATAGTTGCCCGTAAACTGGAATAGCTGTACGCACACCACAATAACGATGATTGTGAAGGCCATCGTATACGTCTCATAACGTTGGTAGCCGTAACGCAAGGCAAAGTCCCCTAGCCCTCCTCCTCCAACAAGACCCGCCACAGACGAGTAGTTAAGGAAGCTAACCAAAATAATGATAATGGAGTTGGCGATACCTGCCCTCGCTTCGACATACAGCACGCTCCAGATGATTCGCGGCCAGCTTGCGCCCATCGACTCGGCCGCTTCGATGAGCCCGCGATTGACGTCCAGCAAGCTTTGTTCAACGAATCTGGCAAAATAAGGCGTGGAGGCAATAACGAGCGGTACAATGACAGCCGTAGTCCCAAGTGCCGTACCGACAATTAATCGCGTTAAAGGAATAATGGCCACCAGCAGCACGATAAACGGGAAGGAACGAATTATGTTGACGATCCCGTTCAGAATGACGTAAGTTCTAGGCGCTTTAATCCTTGAGCCAGGACGAATAAAATAGAGGATTGTGCCCAGCGGCACTCCTATTGCGACCGTAATTGGATTCGAAATTAAAAGCATGTACCATGACTCGCCAAATGCAACCCAAAAGTCAGGCATTGCCTTTGAAATCTCTTTAATGGCCTCATCCATGCAAGCTTACCCCCACCTCGTCCGCATAAAAATTATCCCGTTTAAACAGAAAGCTGGCAATTTTGGACTTTGGCAGATAGTTCTGATCATTCATGGAAAAATTCTCTACTATGATGCCTTGCTCCATAACGGCTACCTTATTGCATATCGCCCTGACCACATCCATCTCATGCGTCACAAGTACAATCGTAATGCCAAGCTGGCGATTAATTTGCGCAAGGTACTTTAAAATATCTCCCGTTGTCTGCGGATCCACAGAAGAGGTTGGCTCGTCGCATAGCAATACCCCAGGGCGATTAGCAATTGAACGGGCGATTGCCACACGCTGCTTCTGCCCTCCGCTCAGCTTGGATGGATAGGTATTGATTTTGTCGGCTATATCCAGGATTCCTAAGCACTCCTCGACGCGCCTCCTGCGCTCTGCCTTAGGCATGCCGGCAACCTTCAGCGGAAAGGCGACATTATCAAATACGGTAAGGTTGTTCAACAAGTGAAAATGTTGAAAGATCATGCCGATTCCCTGCCGTTCCTGCCGCAATTGCCCCTTGCTAAGCTCTGCGAGCGGCTTGCCATCGACGATGACCGTGCCGCTATCCGGACGCTCAAGCAAGTTAATCGTGCGCAGGAGGGTTGATTTGCCCGCCCCGCTAAAACCTATGATTCCGTATATATCCCCTTTCTCAATATCCAGAGATACATCCTTCACTGCAGCAAGAGACCCGGAAGGCGTGTCAAAGCTCTTATTAATATTGCGAAGTGTAATCATCTGCCGCTATCCTCCAATCTATACATGTATGGCTAGCGCAGCTTCTACTTAATGGGGACCATCGAGTAACGATTCGGAGGAACAGTCAGCCCCAAATGCCCCCGCAGCGTTCCTGCGCTGTACTCCGAGCGAAATAGTCCACGATTCTGCAATAGGGGGACTACCAGATCAACGAACTCATGGATGCCTTCAGGGACTATCGGCCCTGAACTGACAATGAAGCCATCCGCCGCCTCTTCTTCGTACCATTGCTGAATCGTATTTGCTACATGCTCAGCCGTCCCGGCAAAAGGATTGCGTCCTGACCGTGCAGCAAGACGCAGAGCCAGCTCGCGAAGTGTCAGATTCTCCGCGCGAATCAGCTTCTCAATACGCAGCACCTCAGACTGAAACCCATCCGTAATTAACGCATCCAGATGGGGCAGCAGCGGTGCATCAAGCGGAATGCGGCTGAGCGCCGTATCCTTGAAGTACTTTCCAAGGTCCTTCAGTGCCTCCTCAATATTAGCTAAGCCGTCGATTTCCGCATGCTTGCGTTGCAAGTCTGCTTCATTGTCCGCTACGATGGCGCTTATGCCCGGGAGGACAAGCACCTCTTCCGGGTTGCGCCCGAATCGCGCAACCCTCTCCTTAATGTCCTGATAGAAGCGCTTGGCATCTTCAATTCCATGCTGATGCGTGAAGACGATTTCCGCATGCTTAGCCGCGAAATCCTTGCCTGCCTCCGATGAACCCGCCTGAACGATGACCGGTCTGCCTTGCGGGGTACGCTCCAGGCTCAGAGGACCGCGAACCGAAAAGTATTTGCCCTTGTAGTTTAGAGTGTGCAGCTTGCTTGGATCATAATATCTGCCGCTATCCTTATCTCTAACGAAGGCCCCTTCCTCCCATGAGTCCCACAGACCCTTGACCACATCAAGGAATTCATCAGCAAGCTGATAGCGTTGATCATGCTCCATATGACTGTCACGGCTAAAGTTGGCTGCCGTCCCCGGAAGCGCGGAGGTGACGACATTCCAGCCAGCCCTCCCCTTGCTAATGTGGTCCAATGAGCCAAACATCCGGGCAGTATGATATGGTTCATGGTAAGTTGTCGACAGCGTGCCGACAAGCCCGATGTGCGAGGTCGCACCAGCGATTACCGAGAGCAATGTGAGCGGCTCCAGCCGGTTAATAAGCTGCGGCGCGGAGAGATCATTCACAAACAGGGTATCTCCGACAAAGACAAAGTCCAACTTCCCCTGCTCCGCCTTCTGTGCAGAGGAAACAAAGTAGTCAATGTTACTGGAAGCATCAGACCAGTAGCTAGGATGCCGCCACAGCCCGGAGTGGTTGCCTCCGACGCTTAATGAGCAAGCTAGAGCCAAACGTCTAGTGCGATTCATGCTCAATCCCTCCCTCTCTACCAGGCATAGTAGATGCTTCCTTCATCATATCTGGTCTTATAAAACTCCTTAACGGCATCAGAGTAGTAAGCTTGCTTCAAAGCCTCAATCTTGGGCGTGCCGACAAGCTCGGGCCGAGTAGCGGCAATAATATAGAAATCCTTAACCTCATCCGTTTCAAGTCCCAGCGCATCCTCCAGCTTAAGTCCGCCACTGACGCGCTGGCTTTGGTAGAGGAAGCCCGCTTCCACATCATCGAGAGCGCGCAATAGCACCCCGGTATCCAGCGTTTTAAATTTGAACTTGTGATTGTTTTCTATAATATCCGAAGGGGTAATTTTCGTTACATCGACGCCTTTCTTAATCTTGATCAGACCGGCATCCTGCATAATAAGGAGCGGGCGACCTCCGTTGGCCTGGTCGCCAGGAATGCTGATCGTCGCTCCGTCCGGCAGTTCGTCGAATGAAGCGTATTTTTTGGAATAAATGCCGTTTGGCGCAAACGTCGTTAGAAAAGCCGGAACAAGATTTCCATTATTAGCTTCATTAAACGAATTAAGCGCAGCCGTATGGTTTCCTATTGCAACATCGTAGAAGCCTTCAAGCACTTCCTTGTTTGCAATAATACTGTCGGTCGGCACCTCGAATTCTAGCTTAAAGCCGAGCTTCTCCACTTCCTTGGCCAAAATCGGCGCCACCTCGTCATTGTGATTAGGCGTATTGGCCAGCAGTTTAATGATACGATCCTCTGGGTTGGTCTCCTCCGTTGCAGCCACGCTTGCAGGAGCATCCGTCTGGACAGGAGGCGAGGCTGAACTTCCATTGTTTGGCGCTTTTGTTCCGCATGCTGCCAGGGCAAGGATGACGATAGTAAGAAAAATAGCGGCAAAGACTGGTTTTTTCAACATAGTTCTCCCCTTAAAAGATGATGGTTTGTGTGAGTAAGGTTAAGGTGCGAACCTCTCCTTCGAGGAGTACGTCCAAAATTAATACCAAGTTATCCGCTGCGAATATTTATAGTATATCAGATTTTTTTCATTATAATAGTCTATGTTATGTAATATCTATCATTAAATATTTTAATGATTGCGATAAACCATACCGCCTATTACGATCAGTACGCCGAGCATAGCCAGCCCCCAGAACAACCATACGAAAGCAGCACCTGCCGAACCAGCAAACGTTGCTGCCATCAAGCTGCCGCAAACAGCGGCACTCCCCGCTCCTCCTATGAACTGGAAAAGTTGCTGCAGGCCAACCGCCCCGCCCAGGCGAGCCGTGGAGACGAGCTTGGGCAGCTCGGATGCTACGCCAGCATTCAATGCTGTACAGCAGACGATGGTCAACAAATAACCCGCGCCCGCTACCCATGCATAACGGGTACTGAGCAGGGCCAGCAGGGCATCCCCCAAGACGATCCCCCATGGAGCAAGCATCATCACCCTGCGCTCGCCATAGCGTATAAGCGCCATGCTTATAGAACGGGCAAGAATGACCGAGAGTAACGCTCCCGGAAATATCATTAGCCCGGTCTGGAGCGGCGACAGGCCATGGATATCCGCCAGCATTTGCGGCAGCAGAAAAAGCAGAGTGAAATTATTCATATGTGCAGCCATGCCAATGCCATTCAACAGCATTAAGGGACGGTCTGCCAGAAGCGAAGGATCGATGAAGGGATGGGCACTGCCCTTGATATGGCGGCCTAACCATGCCACAGCCAATATGAATGCCAACGTTGCAGCAAGCGAGCCATGCGAGATAGCCAGCATTAACATTGAACTGCAGCAGGCAACAAGCCATGCGCCGCCCCAATCGAATTGTCCGGGACGACCCGCTTCGCTTGGGAGACTTCGGTATAAGGGCACGATGAGTAGAAGCACAACTGCCGTCACGATAAAGAGACTCCGCCATCCGCCGATCTGGGCCAGGATGCCGCCAGCGAGCGGACCAAGACCGAAAGCCAGCGAAGTCGCGGAGACAATTAACGCTACTGCCTGCCCTCGCCGGGCTGCCGGGACATGCCGGCCGATTAGCACAAGCGCAAGTCCTTTGACGCCTCCGGCGCCGATAGCCTGAATTAGCCTGCCTGCCAGTAATAAACCGGCATTCGTGCTGCCATAACCAATTATCGAGCCAATGCCGAAGCATAACAGGCAAGCAACAAGCAGCGCTCGCAGCGAGCGGAAATCGGCCAGCCTGCTATATGTAATGGAAGCAATTGCGTACATGATGGAATACCCGCTGACAATCCAGGATAAGGATGATCCCCCCATGTTAAAGGCTTTCGAAATTTCCGGCAGCGCCACATTAAACATAGTGGTGTTCATAATAGCCAGCAGCACGGCCAGCGCAAGAAGCGGGACGGCGGCCTTTTCACGAAAAAGAGCTGTAGTTGCAACTGAATCACGCATAATGAAATCCCTCTCTAGTTCGCTATAGTTCGCTATGGATTGCTCTTCCCGAGCGTTCATGTCATACTATAACGTAAATAGATTCATATGTAATCTCTATGGTTTGCAATATTATTCATTGCCAATTTTAATGATTGAGGCGGAGCTTATGGACATTCAATATTTCATTACTTTTCGCGAGGTCGCGCGCTGCCAGAATCTGACGAAAGCTGCCGCGCGGCTCGGTTACGCGCAACCGACTGTCAGTGTACAGATACAGCGGCTTGAGCATCATTTTGGCATAAAGCTATTTGAACGCAGCAGCAGAAAGCTGAAACTGACAGCAAGCGGCATGCAAATGCTTGTCTACGCCGATCAGATCGTGGAAGGCTATAACCAAGCGCAGGAACACTTTAGTTCCGGGGCTAATATTAGTCTGGCAATCGGTACGACCGAAACTCTTGCCGCCTTCTTTTTGCCCCCTTATTTCCAGGCGTTTCGCAGCCGCTATCCCCAAGCGAACGTCGTCTTCTTCCCTACATCCGATCATGAAGTTATTCGCAAGATCAAGAACAATGAGTTGGATATCGGCATTTTACTTGATATGCCTGTAATAGACCCGGAGCTTAAGTCTATCACCGTGCGCAATGAGGAGCTTATCTTCATCTGCTCCAAGGATCACCCGCTGCATGGCAGAAATAACATAGGCATTCATGAGCTTGAGAACAGCTCTTTCATTTTGACGGAAAAGGGATGCTGCTACCGCAGCGCCTTGGAGAGGTCGATGGACAACAATGGGGTATCCTACAAGGTCGTCTCTGAGATGGGCAGCCTGGAGGGAATCAAGCAATGCGTGCAATATGGGATGGGCATTGCCATGATTCCGAAAATCGCGGCGGCAGACATGCTTCGTAAGGAGCAGTTGGCAGGATTCACGATACACGAGGACGCACTGTCCTCCTTCTACACGCAAATCATCCTTCACAAAAACAAGCATTTGGCTTCGCCTATACGTTATTTGGTTGATCTGCTGACCGCTAAGCCGCCCCAAGCCTCTGTCCAATCGTTACTCCAAGCGGAGCCAACGGAACTGGGCAAGCAACCACCGTCTGCTATTAGCACATAATCTTTTTGGGTCGGAAGCAAGCCATTTGAACAACGCCCCTTACCTTAAGCAAACTCTTCCGGCTTGCAACTTCCCCGTACCCGTAGTCCTAAACTAAAGCGAAAAAAGCGCTAAGTCGTCTGTGAAGAACGACAAAGCGCTTTTTTCGGGTTTGTTATTATCGCATCAAGCTCCTCGTGCTTAACGAGCCAAACCTAATAAATCCTAATGAAGGTCAAGCCTTTCGGATAATCTGGAAGCAAAGCCTCCATCACTTGCTCAATGCCTTCGAGGAAAGCAACACCATTATGATGGAAGGGCGCTTTCAAAAAAGAAAGGGACTTAAAACAGCAGTTGAGCCGATACTGGCTCCATCCCAACATCATGACTGAGGAAACCTTTCGATCAGAGGTTTGCCAAGTTTACAACTTGTATCAAAGCAGCCCCTGCCTTGTGCGAAGATCGCATCCACGTGCATTAGATGATCGGCATTCAAGTCAAACGCTGTCGCACAAGCACGAAGCCTTGTCGTACAAGGGGGAGAGCAGCGACATGCGAGAGTCTGTACGATGTATAAGAGAGCATACAAACAAGCGACCGGTCCAAAGATTCATGAAAGCGTGTTTAGAGAGCGAGCGTTGACTTTTTGTTGACTTTAAGAAAAAAAACACACATCGCCGTGAGCATTCAGCCCACATTACGATGTATTCAAATCTTAAATACTATTTTACGCTTTTCGGAGTTTGCTCGTCTCCGGTAGCGATTGGGTTAGATGAGTCCGCACTCCAATCGCTCCAGCTAAAGATTCTTCCTCGGGCATCCATGCTGCCTTCACTATGTTGAAGATATGGCTTCGTATACCTCAAAATCATAAATTCTTGCCGCAGCGTTTTGGGTTTGGGTAGGCGTCGTAACGACCAACTTAATATATCGAGCTGGTACTACAGTAATTTTGTCTACGGTAATGCCGCTCGTATTATTAGTTACGTTCACTACTGTAGTCCAATTTGTACCATCAGTACTGACCAGAATCTGTACAGTGAACTATAGCAGAGAACATAAGAGCATACGCTCAGTTTCGGCCTCTATGAAAATATTTTCAACGGTTACATGTTGATTCCATGTTAACTCAAAACATAAAGAATATATCGCCTAAGGCACGAAGTCCACATGGTGATGTATTATACTTTTACATACTATTTTATGCTTCTCAGTTCTTATTGTTCCCCCGGAGCCACCAGATTCCCGCTATCCGAGCTCCAAACACTCCAGCTATGGGATTCATTTCTTCTCCGGATCTCTGCCAACTTTTTTGTGAGTGCATTCTCCATATTCAGATACTCATTGCGCGCTTCAAATTCCTTGATCTGAAGCTTTAAGCGGTCCTGTTCATTGAGCTCCTCTAGCGGCTTCTTTCGGCCCCGGAGGTCCTGTACAGCCTCTGCGCCACTTGCTTAATATTTACGAATCCATGCATATACCTGGTAAGAGGCACTGTATTTATCTATTTATTTCTTTTAATTAAAAAAATTCCCATAACGATAGAAGTAGGGGTTTTGTTTTTCTTCTGTCTACTATGATGGGAGCATATCACAAAGAGAACGGCCCAGATTTATTTCTAGTAATATGCATTTCTATTTTGAGAGGTATGCCCTCTCCTCATACAGCCTCGTCTTAGGACAACCGATGAATCGACCATACCGCATCCATATTGAAATTAATGGTAAGACCGTTAGCTTCATAATATAATCCAACTTGATCGCCTGCTTGCAACTGAACATCACCAGATAGTGTCACCGTTGCGCTCTCAAGTAGGGCTCTCATAGTTAAGACTAAAGGCATATTAACATTTAAAATAGGCAAGTTACCTTTTATTAAATCAGAGTTGGCATTTTTCTTTACGGTGAAAATTGGGTTGACACCGCTGCCTAGGCTTACGCTGAGTGAAGCAGTTGTATTATAGTTAACAGTTGCATTTATGGCATACTTGCCGGTCTCCGGCACCGTAAATATCCCAGTAGCAGCATTAAACGTAGGACTCGAATAATGTGGGGAAGCCACACTCCAACTTATAAATTGCATACTACTATTTGCAGTGGTTGCACCAGCAGCCGAAAACCCTTCAGATGTATAAGAAGTCCCTGCTGGTCCAGTTGCACCAGCAGAACCCGTCTCGCCTATCGGACCCGCTGGGCCTACTGGACCTGCTGCACCTGGATCGCCTTTATCTCCCTTATCACCTTTGGCACCTGCCGCTCCTGTTGCACCCGTTGCTCCCGGATCGCCTTTGTCTCCCTTATCACCCTTGGCGCCTGCTGCCCCAGTTGCTCCCGTTGACCCCGTTTCGCCTTTGTCACCTTTATCGCCTTGGTCGCCTTTAGCTCCAGGCAGAGCAGGCTCCATTGCTTCATCCATTGTAATATGTAATGTTTGAAGCGTCTGATCCCACACCACCTTGCCTCCGTATAACTCCACTAGGAAACGAGCTGGAACCATCAAGCTGCCATTCACTATTTGTGCCGACTGCTCTAATGCTACCTCCGTAGTCTCCGTACCGATAGTAACGATTGCCGATGCGCGTTCAAGAACGAATAACACGGTAAACTTGTCATCAGACAGCGTCAATGTCTTGGTTTGATTGTCCCAGCGATACTTAGATTCAAACATATCCGCAGCATTTTTAACGGAAATAAGAACCTTCCCATCCTTTACGACAGGAGGAACCTTCTGTTCTATTGAACTTCCATTCACGATCAACGATATTCCAGCTGCCTGCACATATTGCACAGAGATCATCATTAAAGCTAATAATGCGATTCCTACAGTACTTAACCATTTCTTTTTCAGCAAGTTAATTTCCCCTCTCAAATATACAAGCTATAATTAATCTTAATAAATTGTACCATATTCTTATCTTTTTCCCCGTTATTTCCGTAAACCGATAGCATTATCAAGTTACATTGAAATTTATGAAACTTTATTGCATATTATCATTTGCTAGAATTGCTCCGTAATTGGGTTGATCTCAAAAAGAGAGTGAACATTGCCATTAGGATCGGCAGCTATTGATTGTCCCTATTCAGCTTATTGATCATGCTGTTGCCGCTCATTAATATCAGGAGTTGCATAACCGTTCCACAGTGCAACTTTTTCTTTCGAGTTTAATTTCCTTTTTACATTCCCACCTACTTGTCAAATTCTTTTTCTCATTTTTCGCGCAAAAAAAAGACCGGGCTATCTTTTCGATAACCTGCTCTTGTTCTTGATAGTGATCGTCCTAGATGCCTAATATGTTCTTCTAATTCTTGTAGGGTCTTCAATGTAATCAGAAGGTTATAATTTAAAGCGACTTAATCAGCTCTTCCAACTCATCAACCAATACTTTTGCAAGTTCAAAATCAGTATCTTTTAAAGCCAACTCTATTTTCATTTCAACTAATCTTTTATTTTGTTCCGTTACAAGATAGTCCCTATCGAAATGACTAGCATAAATCATCTGTCTAAATTTTTTAATCGTCATTTTCCTAATCGTCTTATTCTCAATGATTAAAACATAATCCATACCATTTACAACAGAATAAAAATCATGAGAAATCATCAGAATCGCACCTTTGTAGCCTTCAATAGCTTTCTCCAGTGCTATTTGGGAATAGATGTCTAAGTGGCTTGTCGGTTCATCAAGAAGCAATACGTTTGCTTTACTGGCAGCAGCTTTAGCCAATTGAAGCATATTTTTTTCTCCACCAGATAGAGATTTTATCTTTTGATTAACGATTTCTCCTTCAAAACCATAGTTTGCAATATACGTTCTAACTTCATCATAACTCTTAAATCCAGCGTCGATGAATTCTTCTAGTATTGTATTAGATACCTTTAGCACTTCGCCTTGATTTTGAGATAAATAAGCCTCTTTAACATCAGCATTTATTTCAATTGATTCATGATTATTTTTAAAGATATCTCGGAGTAAAGTCGTTTTCCCGGTACCGTTCGAACCAATAATGGCTACTTTATCCGTAGATTTTATCTCGAAGTTAACATTGTCTAAAAGCAATTCATCAAAGGCAACACAATAATTTTTTACATTTACAACAATGGCGTCTTCAATTTCATTATCGATACCAAAGCTAATATTCGGTTGCTTAATATCAACAAATGGCGCTTTAATTCTACGTGCTTCCAATCTTTCTTGAAACTTGACTCTAGCTTTTAATGCTTTGCCTCTAGAAGCTTCTGAATTATAAGTTGCGATAGCTCTAAGATTATCAATGATTTGCTCGTTTCTCTCTATTTCTTCATCCTCAGCAACTTTGAGCTCTTGCAACTCAACTTTAGTCTGAAGTAATGAGAAGGTATAATCCATATATCGCCCATCAAACTCTTGGATTTCTGTATTTTCAAGGTGTATAACTTTGTTGAAGCAATGATTCAAAAGATATCGGTTGTGCGTAACAACTAGCAGCATTCCCTTGTGAGAATTAATAAGATTCTTAAGCGCATTTAGGTTTTCAAAGTCTAGAAATACATCTGGTTCGTCCATAATCATTAAGTCTGGACTACTAAGCATTTCCTTCATCACTTGAATGAGCTTGAATTCCCCACCGCTCAGGTCAGATACGCTAAGATTTTTAAGCTTCATAAGGTTGGCTAGATTAAGTTTTTTATTAAGGTTGCTTTCAAAATCCTCCCCGCCAATTAAATCCAATGCGTCTAAAGCTAATTGATATTTTTCTAATAAGGAATCAATATCCGATGATGTTTCCATCTCCGTACAAATAGCTGTTATTTCATTTTGTATCTTAATAAATTCTTCCCCTATATATTCATAAACGGTTGTTTCTTTCGTTGTGTCGATTTGTGGAAATTGACTTACGTGTCCAATCTTGCAAGTCGGGTCTATTACTAACTTGCCTTCGAACAAGTATCTTTCTGGATCCATTAAAATATCTATTAATGTACTTTTACCATTCCCGCTTGTTCCTATAAAAGCGCAATGTTGTGCCTCCTCAAGCGTAAATGATATGTTTTTATATAGTTCTTTTTGCGGAAATGAGAAGGATAAGTTATCAACTTTTATCATAGTATTTCCTTTCTCTATAACTAAAATAGTGACTATTACTAGGTGTATGGCAAGCTATAGATCTTTAGTTTACCGTTGTTAGAGTAACACTGTTCACAACCAACTTCAATCGGTTTATATCCTATCCCTTGGTGGTCCAAGTGGCATATTACTTTGAAAGTATACTAACACGCTTAGGAGAATAAAAAGAATTGGTAAAAATCACGCTATACTGACAGCCCGATTTATCCGATAAAGTAAGAAGAGCGGCATGGGGCATCCAATCCACTCATTCTGCATCAATACCACCTAAAGGAGATGTCTGCGCATGCAATACCAGTTTTGCCAACAGGTCACGATTGTGGATATGAACGATGAAATTATTTCGGAAGTGTTGTTCGATCATGGGAAGTTCGAAACGGCTGCCTTGTCGATCGGGTCCTCCGTTCTGATTCAACAAGTAGGATTGAAGGAATTCAATGTCGTTTACGATAAAAGGGATGGTAAAATCGCTCGTTATAAAATCACGGATATCGAAATCGATCTCATCGCGCGACCGCCGCTCACGCGAGTTTACCTCGAGCCGGTGAAGCTTATCGTCGGCCAGCATGATATCGGAATGATGCTTTAAACGAATTAGCAAATTTGGGCCGCTGCAGCCCTTCAAACCGCGTCCGGCGCGGTTTTCCATCTCTTATTCTTAGATTAGAGCAAGTCCAATCAACTTGCTTCCATGAGTAGGACCGCGTGCTATCTAGGCTGCACGCGGTCTCTATGTTGATTTAAAGCATAAAAAATACAGAGCAACGGCATCCTTCACGATATGCTCTGTATTCAGCTTCATATACTGTTCTCCATCATTCTCCTATTACTCTTCCCCACCGCAACCGGCCGAACTTCAATCATCGCTCCAGTTGTCAGATAAGCCTAATTCAATTATTTCCATTGAATGACCTCGTTCAATTCGCCGGCACGTTATCATAATCCCCAAATCGCATCCCGTCAAGAGATAATGTGCGAATGAGCGACATAGCGAGGGATCACCCCTTATGCTTTCTAAATAGGAATGAATTTCCGAGTATGCAGGGCGATATGGCTTTTTCCAATTCATCAGGTGTCACGTAAAATATTCTTTACATTGATGAAGAATAAGGAAAGGAGACTTGCATGAATAGCGTGGACAAAATCAGATTTTTACTCCTTGTTAGAAAATGATGGTGTAGGATAGCCTGCACGACAGACAGGTGAAGAATCGGTATCAAAACACGACTTGGAACGCAATCAATATTTTTTGGAGGTAGAAGATGAACAAACGGGTTCAAGAGGCAAGTGGGATGAAGAGAGGAGCGATGTTAGCTGCCCTGCTCATCGGTGCATTTATTGCGTTTCTTAATGAAAATTTACTTACCAATACATTTCCTCAATTAATGCGTGAGTTCAACGTCACAGCTCCGACCATACAATGGCTATCTACCGGTTATATGCTGATAATCGGCATACTAGTTCCGGTGACCGCATTGCTACAGCAATGGTTCACGACTCGCCGGATGTTTATGTCCGCGATGGCGTTATTTTTAGCAGGTACCTGTTTGTGTGCAATATCCCCTGGATTCGAAGTCTTGCTGATAGGCAGGATTGTTCAGGCTGGCGGGACAGGATTATTGATTCCGTTAATGATGAATACCATTCTTGCCCTCTATCCTCCGGAACGCAGAGGGGCTGCTATGGGTCTCATGGGGCTTGTCATCATGGTCGCCCCTGTCATCGGGCCAGCTTTGTCGGGTTTGGTTATCGATACCTTACACTGGCGATGGCTGTTCTATATGGTGATTCCTGTCGCATTGTTTTCGATTATTTATTCATTCATTTACTTAAAGAATGTTACAGAAATAACCAAGCCAAGGGTCGATCTTTTATCCATTGTTATGTCAACCGTCGGTTTTGGTTGTGTCACCTACGGTTTCAGCCAGACTGGTGTTTGGGCTGGTCCTGGGAGTTACAGTTTGATTGCCATTGGCGGACTCTTCTTACTCTTGCTTATTTGGCGGCAGCTCAAGATTAAAGAGCCATTGATTGATCTTTCCGTATTCCGGTATCCCACTTTTTCTTTGGTAGCGGTATTAATAGTCGTACTGATGATGATTTTATTCGCCACCACGACATTACTGCCGATCTATATGCAAGATGTGATGCAGTTGACAGCTTTAGCAACAGGTTTACTCCTGATGCCAGGCTGCATTTTAAACGCAATGATGATGCCTGTGACGGGAAAATTATTCGATAAATTTGGGCCGAGATTTGTCATAATGCCCGGTCTGGTCCTGATTGCCCTATCGCTGTGGTTGTTTGCCGGTATCAACATCGATATAACTCGAAGCTCCGTTTTGTTCAATCATGTCCTCTTATTTCTAGGCATAGCGTTTGTCGTCATGCCGGCTCAGACGGCAGGAATGAATCAACTTCCGCTTCACCTGGTACCGCATGGCACAGCCATATACAATACGCTCCAACAGATTGCTGGGGGAATTGGCATCGCTTTGCTCGTTGGCATCATGTCGTCCAGAGCCAATCGTTATCTTCAACATTCGCTCGATCCCACTTCGTTTCAAAATAAAACAGAAAGTATCGTTGCAGGTTTGCAAACGGTTTTTTGGATTGAATTTATTCTCGCAATACTTGCTTTGGCACTGGGTTGGTTTATAAATGGCCGTCTTTGTACCGACCTTTCCCGAAAGAAAGAAACCGAAAACATGTTGCCTTAAGGTCTCGAAACAATTATTTCTCAAAAGCAACTTTCGTTTTGCAGTTTGTAAGCTCTGCAACCTGGAGCTTCTGCTGAACCACTGCCAAAAACCACGAGATCGGAAGCAGCGGATCATTTCTCCATAAGCCCTCCTTAACCGTTCACCGAAATCAAGTTCGTAATTTTAGTCCTGCTCCTCCTCTATACTTTACTCAAATCCGAACTTGTACAATATGGGGAGCGGGCTAATGAAACGAGTTAAATTTCGGAGATGCTTGGGCTGGAGCGAATACAGAAAACTTCCTAGATGTAAAGGAAGTTAGTTTTAGGTAGCTGCGTCATCCTTCGTCTGCTCGATATACGTGCTCGTATTAAGCTCATGCAGCAATTTAGCAAGCGCCTCTTCGGCTTCAACCTTCGACCCAAAGCCAGATTTGCTCTTTTGCCGCCTGCTTTCTGAAAATGTTTACAGAGAACAAGCGTTGACTACATGTTGACTTACAGCATAAAAAATACATCGCCCCGAGCATTCAGCCCCATGGCGATATATTCAAAATACACATACTATAAATGCCTCTCAGCTTTTACTCTTTTCCCAACGCAACCGGATTCCGACTATCCGAGCTCCAATCGCCCCAGCTGTCGGATTTGCTCTGAAAATGGATTCTTGGTGGAAACTTTGGGTCTGTACAGAGCAACGAGACCTCGTGGTTCCAGTGTGTCGTTGACGCTGACGATCATGGGGCGTTACTTTCGCCGCAAAGCCCAAAAGTTCAGCCTTTGTCACGCCAGCACCATTGGTACGGAGAGCGAGGGGCGTGAGCGGCGCACGGTGGCACAGCACCAACATGAGCGAAGCTTCATGCCGTCGGCCAGCGAAAGAGAACGTCAAACAATAGAAAATACATCCTCACGACAACCCGAATCAACTGGCAGACAGCCCATAAGCCGACCAAAATTGCATTACACACAGCCCCACCGAACGCCAAACAACAAATACGGAAATACAGCCCAGCAAACAGGTATACCTAAAACTAACAAAGAGGCTATTCTCATCTATTCCGAACGCATCCCTCGTCGGCCAGGTACTCGCATAAATTCGTATTTATTCCAAATGTATTCTGGGTCTATTCCAGCATGGAGTAGCTCACGCGCATCGTCTTACCAACAAGCTGCTCTTGTATTCTTCGGCTCCTTGCGCATGTGTGCTCAGAAGTGGAGGGGCACTGAGCAGCATACATGTCTGATATGTGGCTCTGCATGTGCCCAAAGACCTCTATTACTTTCGGCTCCCTGAGCTTGACGGTTTCAAGAGTATGTATTCATTTGCTAGGATTTCAAACAGGAATACATCATCCACGCCACTCCGACCACCTACCGCCAGCGGCTCCAAACCAAAAGCTCCTACAAGCTCTTGTCCACAAGGTGGATTAACGTCGTTTAACTGGGTTAAACCAGGTTTAACTCCACATTCTGAAAAAATTCCAGTGCTCTACAGCTCTGAGAATATACAGCCCCTAGCTCCTCAGTTGGCATGTTGGCTCAAGCTGCTATCTCCTCTCTCCGACTCTTAGCAGATGTACATCATTTACAGCTCCTAAATTCTGGACTAGGCTGCGCCCAGAATTTCATATTCTTAAGAACTTCATGGAGCTGGTACACCTTCTACGTCAATCCAATCCCCAGTGTCAACGATTACCTGTTCCTTATTTGTAGGTTAAATCATAAAATTTGAATTTAATTATCTTGATTTATCCGTATATTGTGAAAAATATCCTAAACTGCGGGTTGTATGTTTATTTCTTATTGGGCGCTCCATACTTAAAAGACCGAGAATCTTATTGTTGTGAGATTCTTTTTTGTTTTGTGGGTGAGGTTGCTCTCGGTTGTCTGAAAAGACAACAGGAGGATAGTAGAATGCAAGAATGTCAGGAAACTCGCGCGATGTGACAAGCTATTTATCTATGCATAGGCCAAAAGGCATGGTATATTCAATTTGAAGGGATTGGAAATTTATCCAATCGCATTTCTTAAGCTCGATTATTCTCTGACCTTTAATGTTTTTTCTTAAACTCACCACCATGTAATTAAATACAGCACTACCAGAAAGTTTACCCAATAAAAAATCAGGAAATATAAGAAGCATTATAGGGATCATCGAATTTTCAAGTATGAGATAAATTTGACGATGGTTCCTTGGTATTATCTATTGGATGAAATATAGGCAGAGAGTTTTTAATGAAGCTGAGGGGGTGACCATCATTAAAGGGATTAGGTTTCAAAACTTTAGTGAGTACGCAGTATGTCATATAGAGAGTTTTTCGGATGATATTAAAGAACGTTTAAGAAACCAATTGTCAGCTATTTGTTTAGGCCCTTCTAAAGCAGAATCCTCTAGAAAGGCTTACTCCTATAAACGGACCTTGGTTGAATTTCTAAAAAGATATGATTCTAAAGCACCTTATACACAGATGGGAATGATTGGGGAATTGCTTACGCACATTCTAATCTCAAGCTACTTCCCAGAGTTAAGTGCAGTTTCTCCATACTTTAATATGGAGGAAAAAAGCATTAAAAAAGGGTTCGATGTAGTTTTGTATTCGCGTGGGAACCATGAGTTATGGATAACCGAGGTTAAATCTGGTGAATTACACAAGGGTAAAACAGCAAATGAAACGTTAATTGATTTATTGGGCACGGCAAAACGCGATCTACAAAAGAGATTAAATGAAAATGAAGTGACTCTTTGGGAGAATGCCATTAATGGTGCATATATTGCTCTTGAAAATAAAAAAGATGTTAAAGATGCTGTCTTGGAAATACTTTATGACGTCGAAGATAGTGTAACCGAAGATCGTGCAGATAGTACAAATAAGAATGTAATATTAGTCGCATCACTATTCTCACACCTTTCGGATAAGATAAAGGCAGATGAAATTAAGAAGCATTACACTCGAATGACTAAAACAAAAACTTTTGGAAATGTAATTGTACTCTCGTTCCAAAAGCAAACCTATCAAAAAGTAGTAGACTTCTTGAAGTTGGAGGCACAATGATGAAAGAACTTACACTTTTAAGATTGAGAAAAACTGGTTTCAATCATTTATATCAAAAACTTCTCTTTAATGAGGTTGAAAGCAAACATGAATATAAAAAAATATTGTCGATTGCAATAATCCTCATAAATGAAAAGAGTTCCGATCTTTCACGTTTTGGTTATCGAGTTCTAGTGATTTACTGTAATCTAACTAAGGATTATAAACCATTGTATGATATCTCTTTAAATGAAGGGTTAATCCCTGTAGCCAAACTAATCGAAAGATTAGAAAAATATACAATTCGGTTTTCAGAGTCATTCTTTAATTCGTTCATATCTGCAATAGGGGAGAATTTCAAGAGTGGTTCAATGTATTTAAGCGAGCAACAAGAAGAACTGTATTCATTTTTTAATAGAACCATTAATGAGACTGTTTCTGTTGTGGCGCCTACTTCGTACGGTAAATCCGAGCTAATAATTTCCACTTTAAAAAATAAGATTGGCGGAAACACATGCATAATTGTACCGACAAAGGCATTACTTGCACAAACTAAACGAAGATTAATAAAGGGGGATATCGCTAACTCAAACAAAATTATCACTCATCCTGAGATGTATATTGAAGGAGAAGAAAATATTACAGCAGTCTTAACTCAAGAGCGACTATTGAGAATACTAAGAAAAAATCCAGATATATCATTTGATTTGGTGTTTATAGATGAAGCTCATAATTTATTAGACGATACTGACAGAAGTATATTATTAGCAGCGACAATTTCAATTCTAGAAAAAAGAAACAGGAAAGTTGTTTTTAAATTTTTGACTCCTTTTCTAATTGATGAATCAAATTTACAAGTGAAATATTCTAACTATAGCATTAATACATTTCGAATTTCAGAGTACATAAAAACCGAAAGATTTTATATTTACGACTTTAGAAAAGAAAGAAAATTCTCTTTTTATGATCAATTTATGGACGAATTCTATTCATTAGATATTGGCGATTATATGAATGATATTGACTTTATAATAAAAAACGGGTCGAAAAAAAATCTAATATATTTGAATAAACCAGCCGATATTGAGAAAGTTGCAGCAAGAATTATTCCGTTGCTTTCGGATATAAGATCAGAAATAATTGATAAAGCATGTGAAGAAATTAGTGAATATATGCATTCCGATTATTTTCTCATTGACTGTATAAAAAAAGGGTTCATATATCATCATGGATCTGTCCCTGATAACGTTAGATTATATATAGAACATTTATTTACTGTCGTTAAAGACATGCAATTCGTAATAACAAGTTCCACATTACTAGAAGGGGTTAACCTTCCGGTTGAAAAAATGTTTTTATTGGATAACAAAAAGGGACGAGGGGCATTAAGTCCCTCACAATTTAAGAACCTAATAGGAAGAGTTTGTAGATTTAGCGAGATTTTCTCTCCTTTAGATGGAAGTCTAGACAAGCTCGAACCACAAATTTATTTGGTAGGCTCTTCTTATTTCTCTAAAAATGCAAACATAGAAAACTTTATAAAAACGAGTATGAAAATCGATAAGAAGGTCAAAGATGATCCTTCAAATGTTCTATTGAAAAATGTAGATATAACTGAAGATAATTCTACTAAAAAAGAGGGAGCTGATGATTTTATAGAGAATTTTGAACCGGGACTAATACCTGATTATGGAAAAACGCATGTCAAAACTCAGATTGGTAAACTCTGTTTTATGAATAATACAAATGAAATAGATATTCTACTGTACGAGGAGTATATGCAAGAAATTGCAGAAGACATTGAAATAAATAGTATTGGAACAGCCGAGGATGTTTTTGAAAATTTCACGAGATTATTTTTGCCATTTATAAAATCAGGCGACTCGTACGATAACCTTCGAAGGTTAGACTTCCAAGAGTCCAGAAAATTTTACCAGATGTTTTTGAATTGGAGAATTAAAAATGCTTCATTTAATGAAATGATTAATAGCTTCCTTCGATATTGGAATAGAGTTGAACGGTCAAGTGATTCGTTGGTTTTCGTAGGACGATGGGGTGATGAAACACGAGAAGGATTTAGAGAATTCTGGACAAATATTAAAGAAAAATCAAAGACTAAACGTGTTAATTTAGCAATAGTTAGAATAAAAGAGGAGCAGGACTTTTTAGATAATATTTTTATTAAGTTTATCGAGGTTATGAATGATCTTGGAAAGTTAAATGAGGAGTTTTATGAGAAAATAAAATATGGAACCAATAATAAGGACATGATAGCACTCATAAAAAATGGATTTAGTAACGGGCTAGCAAGTCTTATCATAAATAATTATAGGAACCACATTGAAATTGATAAGGAGCTTGGTTCTATTCATATTAGGCCTGCTCTTATTAGTAGAATGATTGAGAATAAAGAGAATGATATTTTAGTATACGAAGCCAGGTACAACTCAAAAACAAATTTACAAGAATCATAGTAGGTTGTAAAGTAGATGTGTACGACATACTCTTGCGGTCGGTTAAATTAGTGCATGTCCGATTTTCCTTTGGCTGGTTTTATATGAAAGAAACTCTTAATGATAGTCAGCGCTGGCGCGATATGCTTCAAAAATCTGGACTACCAAAACTGCGGTTTCATGATCTCCTTCATACGCACGCGAGCCTACTGCTCCAACAGAATGTACATCCGAAGGTTGTATCTGAGCGCCTTGGTCATGCTTCCTTTGGCATAACTTTGAATCGGTACCGCCATACGTATGGCGTGGACTATAAAGTCGCAAATGAGTTAAACCACTTACTCACCAGCAAGCAATATAGCTAAAAGTACAACATATGGTATCGACTTACGGTGGAGGAGCAGGGCTTGCAGGTTAATCACCCGAGCGAAACAAGCCTATCTGCTTCACCCATCGTGGAACATCGGACCCACCAAAAGCTCCATGTCAAGCCCGACTCGGCAGTTACTAGATTTTGTTTTCAAAGGTTACACTTCTTAATTAACAATCTCAGATTCTCCTTCTTTGCTCTACTCTACTCTTTTGTGATCCCTAAAAAATTCTTTCAGTATTTTTCTATGCTCCGTATACTGTTGTTGATTGCCGAACAAATCCATTAATCCTTTTCTGTCCAAATACAACTCTCTAGGAAAATTGCGAAGTTCAAAAAATTTTTTAATTTTTTTTCTTTGTTTGTATGAATCCATGTACTCCTTTGCTTCTTGAGTAAATTCCCCAGATGTTACGAATATAGGTACCACTTTCTTACCCGTCGAAGACTCAACAATTCTGCAAGTCTTCTCGAAAAACTTTTTAACCGTGTCGCTTTCATTCTCTGATTCACCCAAGAGAATATTATCACCTTCGTTACGACCTTTTGATTCGCAGATAATCAGATAATCATCATCAACCGGAATGACAACATCACACTCACACTTTTCCCCCGACGCTTCATAGCGCCATCCCAACTTACAGGAATAATTCTGATTGTTAAATATTGAAGCAACTAAGAAATTAAAAGCATAACCCTTCAGAGAACCAAACTTACCGTCATGGCCGCTAGCATCAGAGGCTGCTAAAACAGAAGCCAATGCTTCAGCATCTATATTTCTCGGGTCTAAATCTCGTACAGTTTTAATTGCTTCAGCTATTTTGGTACCAAAAACCTCTGATATTGAAATAATCATTATACCGCGTTGACGAGCCAGTTGTAAGGCATCAGAGTCAATATTCTGTACAAAACAAATTGGAATTATTCTGAAGTTATCTTTTGTTTTTATTCTCCCATACAAAACAGCTACTCTTGCGATAAATCCAGTAATATCATACTTCTTCATTACTCTGTGTAATACCGATTCAATAACAATAACGGAAGGAGTCTTATTTGGCGAAGGATTAAATACATCAAATTCTTCGGCCTTATAAAGCCCCCATAAATAAGAATATCCAATAGCATCCCAATAGAATCCATTAAAGCTTCCGTTTTCCATCTCAGTATGTAAACGTGTGCTACCAACGCCAGCTAGATTCATACGTTCCAACCAGTCCATTAGATTATCAGTAAAGTCGTGTGTAAATGACAAATCGTTCAGTCTAGTTTGGAATATGTTTTCATCTGCATTTAGAGTAGGAACCCATTGTTTATGCGCAACAATAAACCTATCCGTTCCAAAATGATATATAGGTTGAATAATCTCTAGGCGCTGTAACTCATCAATAATTTCATTAAGTTCTTTTTGTTTCAGACCTAGTTTTTCTTTCTCCTCTTTGTTGACTATTCCCGAAGAGATTTTTGCAAACTCAGTATAGTGTAGAAACCCTTGTTGTTCAACAAGCGCTTGATATATACGATGCAGTGTTTGCCTATGATCTGGTAGTACTTGTACTAGCTTAGCTTTTATATTTTGCTTCGGAAGAAAATACAATAGCTGATTATGTGAAAATCTAACTGGGTCTGTGGTAAGCAAAATTTTATCTTGTCGTAACCTCAAGATGATTTGTCTTGCATTGTTGGCCTTCGTATTTGTTTTATATATTAGTTGTTCCTGTAGCTCACTACCTAAAAGAGGTCCCATTTCTTTAAGGATCTCAATGCAGACACCCGCATAATTCTTCTTCATTTAAAAGCCCCCTTTCATAATATAAAAATGTAACACTGACCTTATTATATTTAAATATAAAAACAATGTGAAGATGATTTTTGAAATCCTTGCAAAACAGGATACATTCGAAAAGACTGATGTTTACCGAGGGAAAGACTAATATTTCACAACAAAGCTCAGTTCGAGAGCGCATGACTTCCATCACAATAACATTGCACCAACAGCTTGATTTTCACTTTATCTTGTTTCTTTGTACCAATAAAATGGAATGTTGGAGTCTCCTGCTTGTAATGACCTCAAGACTATTTACTTTACAGTGTCATGTGTTGATTTTACGTTGATTCCATATCTCCATTAACATAATTGTTGATTTTGTAGCGCTGTTCGGCTTTACCAATTTGCACAGAATCATTAAATGTACGAGGAGGCCGATTAGCCACTCCCACGAGGAGAGCTGATCGCCTTCTTTATGTGCGTACAGCAGCGGGGTCGTAGGCACGTGAGGGCCTGTACGATACGTGACGAAACATACAAACAAGCTCTTAGTACGGAGCTTCTTGAAAGTACTTTCAGAGAGCGAGAGTTGATTTCGTGTTGACTTAGAGCATAAAAAATACATCGCCCCGAGCATTCAGCCCACGTGACGATGTACTCCCAGACACATATTATAAATGCCTCTAAGCCCTTACTCTTCCCCCACCGCCACCGGGTTCCCGCTATCCGAGCTCCAATCGCTCCAACTCCCCGCATAAAGCTTCACATTCTTAAACCCTGCCTCCTGCAGCGCGAAAAAGTTAGGCGTAGCGGTAACGCCAGAACCGCAGTAAACGATAATTTCATCGTCCTTCGACAGCGCGGCAAAGCGTTCCGTCTGCTCCTCCGGCGACTTCCACACGCCGTCCACATGGCGGCTTTCCACCCAAAAATGATTAATCGCCCCCGGAATATGCCCGGCCGCTGGGTCCATTGGCTCGACTTCCCCCCGATAGCGAGGCGCTTCACGCGAATCAATAATGACGATTCCGTCCTTACCAATGCTCTCCTTCACATAAGAGCGGCTTACCAGAATCTCGTCCCGCATGGCTGGTTCAAAAATAACCCCTGCCACCGCACTCGGCTCTTCTGAGCTAACGGGATAATCTGCTGCCTGCCAAGCGGTAAAACCACCTTCCAGCACATACACTTGCCCCTCATGCCCCATCCACTCAAGTAGCCAGCGCAGGCGCGAGGCCATAGCCCCACCTTGATTATCGTAAGCGACTACTGTCGTCTGATTGCCAATTCCAATTCCCCCCAGAAAAGCGGCCAATACTTCTGGCTCTGGCAAAGGATGGCGTCCACCTTCCCCATCTGGGCGCTTTGGCCCCGACAGATCATGACTAAGATCGGCATAATAAGCGCCCGGAATGTGGGCCTCTTCATACGATTTCCGGCCTGTTTCCGGCTCAGTCAGCAAATAACGCGTATCGACAATTACTGTATTTTCAGCACCCAAACGCTCAAGCAGCCAATCTACCTTTTTAAAATAAGTCATCCCGCTCAGCTCCTTCAACCTATTGTCTGGCTTATCCCAGCTATATACCGCCATCGTACCCGATAAATCCCTTGAGGAGCAACCATTTGCCCACTATTTCCTCAGTAAAATCACATCTTCCAGCGAGCCCTCTTTGTCTATTACCCTGGAAGCCTTGCCTTTAAGATATTTATCGAAAAAATCGACCAGCAGCGCATTCATCACGCTCTCCATCCGATCCGGATCTATGGCGCCAAGCAAGGCAACTTCGACCTCTTCATCGCCCATTTTGCTTTTCGAAATCGGATTCTCCGCCATAATCTCGCTGTAATCGGTAAAATTGCTGTGAGTGCTGTTTAAAATCGTGGCTAAATAAGCTTCACTGGCCGCATTTTGAAACGGAAAGCTGAGATAATGCCCCGCATGCGGGCTGTCATTTTGCAGCAAAAGCACTGGCTTATTCATCGGTCTATTCCACATGGAGCTATAGAAAAAACCATCTAAATTCGCAATGGCTTTGACCCGCTCAGATACGAACGCCAGCTTTAAAGCTGCACTTCCCCCGAAGGACATGCCGACAGCGCCAATCTTTTCAGCATCAATATGGCTGTAGAACGCAGCATTCTCCCGCTCGGCATCCGCCAAAAAATGCTCAAGAGCCGTAAGGCTATCCGTCACCCACAGTTCATTGCGTTTGATCATATTGGGCTGGCTATCAATGATTCGCTCATAGTAGTCATGATGCTCCTCGAAGCTCGCTTCTTTCCCTTCTCCGCCAAGCCATGCTGCGTATGTCCGGAATATTTCCACGCCTTTTGTCGCGTCCGCGACCACAGCCACCGGCAGCCCGCTCACATCAAACTTCGATATGCTGCCATCAGGCAGCTCATACGATCCATCTCCCAGATGCCCGATGCTGAGCACGATATAACCGTGGGACGCAAGCTCCTCGAACTGAACGGTGTTAGCTTCACAAGAAAGGCAGTAGCCATGGCTAAAAAGAAGCAGCGGATGCTTGCCGTCAGCAACGGGCGCATTCATATAGGAATTGGTTTCAATGCCGCTCGTGCCGGGCAGAATCTCTTCCCTTATATATTTTTTCAAATGCCCTCCCCGTACCTCTGCTGCCGGATAGAAGCATACACAAGGAATCAATCGTTTTTCATCCTGTTGTTCATCCCGTTCATACTCATAATATAAGCTAGAGCAGCCTACGTCATAAGCCCCGCTAGGTTTTCTGAGCTTGTGTTTCTCTTTGATTTTCATCGTTTTCCCCTTCCGATATGAAAAATGGCGGATCTGCAAGCTTTGGACTGCAACGACTGGTAGAAAGCGACCATTTTGAGGATTTAGTATAATTTTTAAGCTGAAAATAACCCTGAGCGCCTGCCCCGGCGCATAACGCTTATCCGCTCCATGAGACGCCCATTCACACTATCTATTCAGTCGTTCCTCATCCCTCAAACCCACGCATCATTCGCGTATCCGCGTTGTTCCCAATAACCGACATGCTCCCCTTCGATCAGCTCAATGCGGTTCAGCCATTTGACCGACTTGTAGGCGTACATTTTCGGCACAATGAGCTTAACCGGGCCTCCGAGATCGCTTGGAATCGGCTTGCCGTCGTGCATGACCGCGACCATCACATCGTCCATATCCGCCTGCTCCAGCGTCAGCGTATCGGTGTACACGCCGTCGCCGGAATAAAACTTCACCGTCCGCGCTTTCGTCTGAACGCCTGCGGCTTTTAGCAATTCCTTAAGCGGGATGCCCTCCCACGTATTGTTGTAGACGGACCAGCCCGTCACACAATGAAAATCGCTCACCTGCACCGTCCGCTTCAAAGCGACAAATTGCTCCCAATTCCACTGCAAGCGCTGATCAACCAAGCCATCAATCGTAAACGACCAATTGCTATTGTCGAATTTCGGAATCGGTGTCACCGTATATACGCGGAAATTCCCTTTTGCCCCGCCGCCCGTAGGCGGAAGCGAAGCCGGGAGCGGCTGCGGCGCAGGCAGCAGCTGATTGTCATCCTCCGCAACGAATTCGTCCAGCGACTTCGTTCCGCCAAAGCCTGTCCCAAGCGCCCCGCCAAGCCACTTGAGAAAAGAAGGCCCTATCGCAATCGCGATCCCCGCGCCCAGCGTCCATTTTATAACCTGTCTCCGTGAATATACGGCCTGCGGCCCTGCCGCTGGGTGAATCTCTTCCTCATGAACCGGCTTTATCGTACGACGATGGGGCTGCTTGAGCCATTTTGTCCGCGTAATGGAATGGTAGATAATATAAGGCAGACCGATCCAAGTGAGCAAATCATGCACGAGCAGCGCTGCGTTCGATATTCCGGGCCCTACTAGTCTAAACTGCCACAGCAATACACCAGACAAAAACCATCCCGCGAGCAGCGCCAGCACGACGATTACATTAAATTTTTGCCACGGCTTTTCCTTTATTTGCTTCCAGTGCTTAGCGGCAAGAAATAAGTAATAAACGACGGGCAGAAGCGAAGCGATGCCAACGACGATATGGAGTCCTTTTAGCCATACGCGGCCTTCGCCCAGAAATCCGCGCCAAAAACCGCCCAGCAGCATCAGTCCCGTCAATGCCAAAATGACAACGATCCAGCCATTCCATGCGTGGAGCGAAACCAGCTTTTTCCCATAGCCCTTGCGCAAACGCTCAATGAATGAACTCATTTGAAAACGTCCCCTTCCCAAGCTCCATATGTATAACTAAAATGTGCGGCTTTTCATTCTCGTTCTCATTTTCGTTCGTCCCAGCCTTCTTAATTCTATTATAACGCCTGACGCACAACATTACGAAACGATGGGTCAAGCATAGCAATCTGCGCTAAACAGCTAGCAACGAAGCGCTTACAAAAATATCAACCGCTGTTTTTAGCATGAGCCTGCTCTTAAATAAAATAAATTCGGTCTTGCTATAAGGCGCAATTTAAGATACATTATTAATTAATTGATCAGTTATTTAATTAATTAAAACTTCGTTTAAAGAGAGGGGAATCCATTTGGCTAGACCCGTCAATGAAGAAAAAAGACTGGAGCGGCGCAAACGCATCCTAAAAGAAGCGGTTATCCTGTTTGCAGAAGGCGGCTATTCTAATACCACAACGGCCATCATTGCGGAGAGGGTGGGCGTGACTCCTGGAACCATTTTTCAATATTTCGCTAGCAAAGAAGCTTTATATTACGCCGCCGTCCTTGAGCCGCTTGCTGATATTCAGCTGAAGTCGCTTGCTTGTCTCCAACAAGAGGGGACACCGGGCGCATTGATTAAGAACATGGTGAAAGAACAATTCAACGATATCTATTCCTATACCAATGAATTGCGGCTTGCCCAATCTGTTTTAGGACAACGAACCAGATTTCCTGAACTTACACAGAAGGTTCTTGAAAGCATAAAGGTCATGACCGATGCGATCGAATCCGTCTATGCCAAGGGTCAGCTAATGGGAGAGTTCGACAAAAGCTTTTCTCCAGCAATGATCTCTCGCAGCTACATCTCTTTTTTAAATGGAGTGGGCTTAACTCTTGGAGAAAATATTATCCATCATCCCGAGTGGGAAAATCTGAAGGGGCATGCCTATTATTTGTTCGCCCCCATACAACCTAGAGAATAACTGGAGGAGTCAGAATGAGCCAACTATCCTTACAACCGGACCAGACAATTAATGTGCGTGTGAAAAAACGGAAGAAAATTTTATGGAGCCTAGGAATTGCGCTTTTGCTTGTGGCGGCTCTTGTATTTTTTATCTCTTATAAAGTAGTAGACACTTTGCTGCACCATCCTAGAGACACTAATGTCAGCTACGAATTGAATATCGAGAAAACTCCCTTCGAAGAGGTCGAGTTCCCAAGCTTGAAAAATGATAATACGATTAGAGGCTCCTTTTTTCCTGCAAATAATCTTTCTGGTGAAGCAAGCAATAAGACCATTATTGTCGTCCATGGCTATACGAGCAATCGTTTAGTTAAAGGGCGGACCCCAAAGCTAGTAGAGCATTTCGTTCCGAAGGGCTACAATGTATTGGCATTTGACCTCAGCTCGCAAGGAAATTCCAATGGTGATTTGATTACACTGGGCCTCAATGAAAAATACGATCTGCTAGGAGCTGTAAGCTATTTAAAATCCAGAGACCATACGGGTGATAGCATTGGCGTTATCGGCTTTTCAATGGGTGCTGCTACTTCCTTGCTAGCCGCAAGTGAAAGTGATGACATTAAAGCCGTCATTGCCGATAGCCCTTTTCGTAATGCTGGTCTATTTTTGAGAGAAGGTTTGCCCTTCTTTTCAGGCTTGCCTGCGTTTCCATTCAGTTATACATCGACATGGATGGCAAATTGGGCCTTTAACGTTGATCTAAATTCCATATCTCCGATGGATGCGGTAAAAAAGATGCAAAACAAGCCCGTTATGCTCATTCATGGTACAGGAGATCAGCAAATTAGTTATAAAAATACGGAAGTGATTTTCGAGTCCTTAAAAAATAATCCAAGTGCAGAAGTATGGTACCCGCAAAATACGGAGCACATCGATGCTATTAACCATTACCCTACTGAATATTTTCAAAGAGTAGATCGCTTTATGGATGAGTATTTAGGGAAATAAAATACCCTTCCTTATATAGAAGCAAGGTACAGACTCCTCAAGAAATGGAGAAGAGCTGTACCTTGCTTTTGTTAAATGGACTTTTAGTGGCCTCCGGGCATTCTATGAAAAGACGACATGCAGCTTTTATGCAAGCAAAAGAGTTCCTAATTCAGCACCTTTATTGCTCACAAAGAGCGCGAACGGGACGCATATTGCAAAATAGCGGCGGCTGCCCGTTCCCGGCGCTCTACATCTTCACTCTGCATCGCCAGTCTTAAAATGTCCACCGCTTCCCTTATTGTCGCATGATCTATGGCAAAAGTCTGCTCACTCTGTCCGCCGCTTTCCCCAGCACCGCTCAACCAGAGCTCCATCTGCCAATCGGTTACGGGATGCTCGTACATAGCGGGAAATTGCCCTTCGGCTATAAATGACTTTAGCTCTGGGGCGGCCATGGCTTGCGGCAAGCTTTTGAGCCAGGTCACACCTCTTCGATGGCAGCTGCCGTCCTCCCTATTATCCGCGTCCAACACATAATAATAGTCGCCCAAATCGCCAAAATGCACCTTGTCCCCATCCACTAGAAGCACATAATCGCCATCAGCCATCACTTCCACGAACAAACGAAGCTCCACGATACGGCTAACAAGCGCCGCACCCTCCAGAGCATCGGCCTCAATCAACCGTGCCTTGCACGCTTCCTCGTCGAATGGCTCCAAATTTCCAAGCCCCGGGCCATACAAGCAAACGAAGTTATCCTCCAAAAACGCCTTGCTCCGGCTTATTCCGCCTACATCCGCTTGCATCACAAACAACTGCAGCCTGCTCACCTCCGCTTCATTCTCTTTGAGCCTATTATATCTTTTTATCCGCTTCAGGAAAAAGCCGCTCAAGCTAGAACGTGCATGAAAACGTAAGTAAATCCTATCTAATAGAAGCCGGCGTCAAACGTATCGTCTCTCCAACCACGCTTCTACTGGGAATGTCACACCTCATATTTGTAGATTTACGTACCAAGAGGCAGCATTATCTTCTTAGTTTCAAGGGTTTTATATTGCGGCTTGCACAAATATAAATTTGGCGGACACAGCAGCACCTATTTTAACAGAAACAGGGTTAAAACACAGTTCGCGGACTCAGGAGCAGCTATTTCGCTGCAAATGCCCATTTTGCCGGGATAATGAGGGCAATAACGGATCTCCTGTCCGCTTACGGCCTGAAATCGGTTCAAAAGCCAGAATAGCGGAACCTCAGTCCGCCAAAAGCATCAAGTGCCTAGAGCTGCCGGGAATCAGCAACAGTAACAACAACAATCACAAGTTGCGGTTCACAAGCCTTGAATCGGCGGATGCGATGGTCCTCGAATCATGGCGAACCTATTGAAGTTAGCCAACGATCTCTCTGGGAAAAAATAAATCCCGCGCGCTCCCCATCATACGAGGAAGCGAGCGGGATTTTCGAGCCTGCAAGCTGCGATGCTGACCTGTCTTGCCGATTATCCTTGAAGCATGTAGCCTATAGGAACATGCTTGCTTAGTTCTGTTCCGAGCATGCAGTCTATCGCCGCATTCTTGCTTATTTCTGCTTCAAGTATGCGATCTACTGCCCTATTCTTGCTTATTTCTGCTACTAGAATGCGGCCTATCACCCGCATTCTCCTGCTCCTAAAGCTTCAGCAGCTTGAAAATCACAGCTGCTGCCTGCGCTCTCGTCGTCTGCCCTTGCGGACGGTAGCTGCCGTCTTCGAAACCGTTCACTAAGCCCGCCTGCTGCATTGCGCTGACGGCCTCCTGTGCGAATCCGCTAATGGACTGCTCATCTGCAAAGGAAGGGAAAGGCTTCGTGCTTGCTGTGCTTTCCCATGCGATCTGCTCCGTTGCACGGGCCAAAATAACAGCCATTTCCTCGCGCGTAATCGCGTCATGAATGCCAAACGTCCCATCTGGGCGCCCTTTCACGAGGCCCAGCTTCTCTGCCGAAGCAACGGCCGCTTCATACCAAGCGCCCTGCAACACATCCCGCAGGCTGCTAGTCGCCTGCTCGTCAATCAATCCGAGCGCGCCCAGCAGCAGCTGGACGAACTCCGCTCGCGTGACGGCCCTTGACGGCTCAAACCTGCCGCCGCCCGTTCCGCTCACGATTTCGCGCGCTGCCAGCGCTTCAATCATCGTTTGGGCCCACTTCGCTTGGCCCAAATCTCCAAAAGCCACATCCGCATAAGCGATCGCATAGCGGCTGAAATGCTCCGGCTGGAAGCGAACGACTCCAGCCGCCTCATCAACCTTCACGTTGCGCACGACTTCCAGTGCGCCGTCCTCGCCTACATAATAGACGACGACTTTGTGCGCTTTTTCGCCTGCTTTTAGCGTATATGCAAGCTCCACCGTTACTGGCGCATTATGCTTCTGCCCAAAGGCATGAATTTCCTTGCCGTCTACACTCAGCTTGAAATCATAAACGGGGTGATCGCCTAATTTCGTCTGCACATTAGCCGGCAGCTCCGCAGCTGCCACTTGGACGGCTTCCAGCGTTAATTTCTTGGCGCCTGCCGCCACAATTCCCCCGGCCTTCGTAATATCCACTGTAATCTGCACAGCACCCGCCTGTACGATGATGAACCGTACTTTGGGCTGATCCCCTGCCAGCATCAATTCCATAGGAATCTCCACTTTCGCTCCTGCTACGGCTCCCGCCTTGCTTGGCTCAAGCTGAATGCGCAGCGTATTAGCCGATTGCAGGCTAGCTAGCGCTTTCGCCATATCGCTTGCGCTCAGCTGCGCCTGCAGCAAGCCGCTCGCATCTGCTGTCACCTTCACGGTTAGCCCGTTTGCGCCAGCTTCAACGCTCGTGCCGCTGCCCGTCGATCCCGTACCTGCTCCACTCGACGTACCGCCGCCCGTTCCACCACCCGGCGTACCCGGATCTGTTCCACCGCCCGGCGTTCCCGGATCTGTTCCGCCACCCGGCGTGCCCGGATCTGTTCCACCACCCGGTGTGCCCGGATCTGTTCCACCACCCGGCGTGCCCGGATCTGTTCCGCCACCCGGCGTGCCCGGATCTGTCAGCGTCTTCGCCGTCAATACGGCTGATCTATCCGATTCTCCCGCAGCGTAAACGGCGGATACCTGATAAAAATAATCCGTATTGGCGCTCAGGCCACTATCCGCATACGATGCTGTGCTGATTGGCTGGGCGTTTGCCAGCACGTACGGCCCATTTTCATCCGTCGCACGATAAACGTTGTAGCCGCTCACGCCTGCGAGCGCTGTCCATGCCAGCTCAATCGCTTTGCCCGTCGCCGCGTTCACTTTCAGGCCAACCGGCGTCTCCTTCGTCGGCTCCTCCTGAACCGTCGTCCCATACACCTTCACCTCGCCAAACTGCGGCGTATACCAGTTGCTTGGATTGTTGCGCAGAACGGCATCGACCATCTGCACCCTTACGTACCTTGCTTTGCCGCTCAGCTTATCGGAGGTAAAACCATAGGTTTTATTGTCCGTCTTATCTAGCGCCGTCGTAAAGGTAACGCCGTCCAAGCTCGTTTCGATTTTGTATCTGTGATAGCCTTCCGAGCCATTATGCAAATACCACGAAAGCTGAATGTTCGTCAGGCTATACACATCGCCAAGATCGACCTGCCACCATGATGGCCAGCTGTTATTCGCTGCGACCCAGCTTGTCGTGTAGTCGCCATCGTTGGCGTAGGTGGCTGGACTGTTTTCCAGCTCGCTCTTCGCTATGGCTGGCTTGCCCTGCGACAGCAGCTCGCCGTTTTGCTCGGGAACGACTTCGCCCGTTGCCTGGTTGTAGTACACTTTTTCATAATAATCATATTTCGCATAGCCATTGCCCAGTGTAATCGGCAGCCAGTGCTGCTTCGCCTCGCCCGCCCCTGCTACCCAGCGGTTCGCCATATTCACAAAGCTGATCCCCGCGGAGCCTTCCATTTTCCAAATAAAGCCGGATTGCGCCGAGAAGTTCGAATTATTGCCGATTCTGCGCAGGTCCGTCCAAGGCCCTGCAAGCGAAGTGGCGGAAGAATACATGCCCTTGCTCGGGTACCAGCCTGCCGCCTCAGAGGTGAACAGGTAATAGTAGCCGTCTTTCTTAATGAGCGAAGGAGCCTCCCGATGCTTGCCCTCATATACCTTGAGCACGACGCGCTCTACCGACAAATAGTCCGCAGACAGCTCATAAATAAACAAGTCCGCATTCGTGTTGCCCGAGGAAACGATATAGCCTTTGCCGTCATCATCCTTGAAGAAGGTAATATCGCGGGAATCGTTGCCTGCCGGACGCACACTGCCATGGAACGTCAGCGCCCCGCCGGGATCGCCGGAAAGCACCGCCGCTCTGCCGAGCGAGTAGTCCTTGTTATTTTCATAATGCAGCCAAATGACGATTTTGCCCGTTGCTTCGTTGTACGTGAAATTCCACGCCTCGAATTTGCTAGCCGCAAGCTCTGGATGAGAATCGCGGGTCAGCACCGTATCCACGAACGTCCAGTTGACTCCGTCTGCCGATTGATGCAAATTCACCTGCTTGAATCCGTCTGTATCTGATACATATTCATAATAGTAATACAGATTTCCCAGCTTCAAAAAGCCGTCATGCGTAATCGTTGGCGTGTGCGTCACATTGCCCGCATCGTCAAGCCATACGTTTTCCTTCGTATTGTCATACGCAGCCAAATCAGCTGATGCAATAAATGTCCTCGCATGTGCGGACTGCGAAAGCTCCGAGCCGCCGCCCGGATGGGTCGCCTTCACCTTATAAAAATACGTTTTGCTGACCGCAAGCCTGTTGTCGTCATACGCCATCGCTCTTCCGTTATACACCTGCTCATACGTGCCGTTTTCACTTTCCGAACGATATAGCGTGTAGGCCGTTGCACCCGGCACGCTTTGCCAGTTCAGGCTGATGGTCGTGACCTCGGCAGCAGCCGATGTTTTTACAGCAGTCGCCAGCAAGCCTTGCGGCACATCCAGCTGCATGTCGGACGAATAAATTTTCACCTCATGCAGGCCTCGGTACCAGGTAACCGGCTTATCGGCGTTGTTCGTATGTCCAAACTGCCCCAAAATCGTCAGCTTCACATATCTGTATTTGCCTGTAAGCTTGTCGCTGTTGAAGGAAGGCGTCTTATTGCCGCTCTGGTCAATAAGCAGATCATACTGCTGATCATCTACGCTGCCTTCCACTTTATACGTGTAATAAACCTCCGAGCCATTCCACTCTTTCCAGCTCAGATCAATGCGGCTCAAATCATATTCCCGCTGCAGATCGACCCGCCATGTTGTCGGGAACGAGGTGCTGCCAGAATCGAAGAAGTTATCATTGCCGCCATCATTGTTCGTATCCTGAAAATACATCCCGTCATTCGCCATCGTCGCCGGGTTGCTGGACGCTTGCGAGCTCGCCACTACAGGCTTGCCCTGCGACACAAGCAAATCGGTCGCCGTCTCAAAAAGTCCCGTCGCCGCATTCAAATCCAAATCTCCGCTGTTCGTAATGGATGCGATGCCTTTATCCATTTCTAGCGGCAGCCAAATATATTGCGAGTTCATCAATGCCGACGGATTCCAGCGGTCACCTACATAGACGTAGGAGGTCGTTTCGCTGCCGTAGACGCTGAGAATGAAAGACGGCTGCGTGTAATACGTCGCCGGATCACCGAATCGCTTAAGCTCGGACCAATCGCTAAGGCTGTTAATCGACTTGGCGCTTGAATAGTAGCCTTGATTCGGATACCAGCCGGACTGCCCCGAAGTGAACAAGTAGTAGTACCCGTCCTTCTTCACAACGGCTGGCGCTTCCCTTCTGACACCCGGGAACAGCGTATACATATACTTCTCCGTGTACAAATAATCGTCCGTCAGCCTGAACACATTCAGGTCGGCGTTATTGTTCGAGGATGCGAATAAATACGCGCTGCCATCGTCATCCTGGAACAGCGTAAAGTCACGAGCCTGCATCGCCCCCGGCTGGAAACGATTCACGTACTTGTAATCGCCGTCTACGGTGTCGGATACGGCTACGATCATATTCGCCTGATTGTAGTTGCCCGCTTCCTCCCAATGTCCCCATAACACATATTTGCCTGTTTTTTCGTTGTACAGCACTTTAGGCCGCTCGATTTTTGCAGACGCCAGCTCCGGATGGGAGGCGGTCGTCAGCACATTGTTGCGGAACTCCCAATGCTTGAGATCCTTGGATGCATATACCGAGACGCCTTTCAGCACCGCCGAATTATGCCCTTTATCCTCGCCGAACCAATAATACGTGTCCGCTACTTTGAGGATATAGCCGCCGTGAGCCTGAATCATGCCGCCCTCGTCATCAAACCAGTATTCGCCGTTGCGAATAACGTCTGCTTTGCCAGTATTGTCCTGCACCTTAATATCTGCCTTGATGCGGGTAGACGTGCCTGTCACGGTTCCCTCAGCCTTGAAGCTGCCCACACCTGCATAAGCGGAAGGAGCGAGGGGATCCCACTGGACAGGAAGCGTCGTATACTGATTGTTCGTATAATCGATTTTCACCCGATCCGGGAGCCTTGGCGCGCTGCCCTTTTCCGTATAGATCGTCATGATCGGATCAAGCGTCCTCGGTACAGATAGGCCATGTACTAGTCGGCTCCAAGCCGCTTCATCGATGCGCTTGAAGCTGCCCGCCAGCGCACCGGACGGGAGCGTATAGGAGCTAGCTGCCTCCTGCGTCCACACGCCCGCCACATCCGTAGCGGAAGCTAGCGTCCACGCGCCGCCTGAATACGTATATTTCAGCCATTTATCTTCGGAATTCAGCTTGAACGTATCGGCTCCATCCGCGATAGGCGAAACGAATGCCGCGTTCGTGCCCAGCTCCGTCCAGCTTTTCCCGTTGCGGCTCACCGCATAATGCAGCGTTTCCGTGCCGCTGACCAGCTTGTTATAAGCAAATAAATAAGCGGTATTTGCATCCTGTTCCAAAATTTTAACGTCGAACACTCGCGTTTTCGATACGCTGCCCCGCGTAACGGTCGCCGTCAGCTTAACGAGCAAATCTCCTTCGCCAATAGCGGGACGGCTAACCATGCCGTCTGGGCGCAGATTAACCGGATGATCCGACTGCCACGAAATTCTCGTGCGGTTCGCCCCTGCATCCGGCAGGCTGAGCTTCGCTGTCGCCCCATCGGCATGCGCGACCGCAAGCGCTTCCTTGTCGTTTTCGACCGCTGCCTCGTCTGACAAATCTGCCAGTACCTTGAGCTGGAACAGCTTCGTGTCTGACGCATTGCCTCGCTTAATCGTCACAGTCAACGTTACGTCCACGTCTGGCTGTCCAAAGGCAGGACGCGTGACCTTCCCAGCCCTATCAACAACTGCCGGCTGGTCGGATTCCCATGCGAGTGTCGTGCCGTTAGCACCTTTAGCTGGCAGCGCAAGATCGGCCATCACCTTGGCCAAATCGCCGGGCAGCGTCACAGCCGCCTTATCTGCCGCTACTTTAGCCTGATCCTCCGGATACGTGAACAAGGCCACCTCCTTCGGACCCAACGCCCGATTGAACACATAAAAATCATCGATTTTGCCGTCAAAATACGGATCAGAGCTAAACATCGATCGGCCGATATAGTTCAGCGTCGTTTGGCCCAAATCCTTAGGCTTCAGCGTCATATTCGCATTGCGCCCCACCTCTACGCCGTCCACGTACAACACGCCTGTAGAGCCCGAAAGCGTCATCGCATAATGAACCCAGCGATCAGTTGCCTGCTGTGCAGGGCTGACGCCGACAATTTGCTCGCTGCCGCCATTTTTCAAGACGAATCGCGACTCATTAGCGCCCGTTGCTGGGGTAAAGAATATATAATTGTTCGTGCCGAGCCCGATATCGAACACACGAGTCCACTGCTTGAGCGTGTCCTGCTTCACCCAGAAAGCAAAGCTGACCTCGTTCAAATCCTTCAGCATGCCCGCAGGAAGCGATACATAGCCATTCGAGCCATTGAGATCGACGGCTCCGCCCGATCGGCCGGTTGTCCACGATGCCCCGCCGGTAAGCGTTGCTTTACCCTGATTGCTGCTGGCGCCAAGCGGCGATACCTGTGTCCCTGACGTTTCATTGAACGGATATGCCGCTACAATGCCCGGCAGCAATTCTGGCGATGCCGGCAGTACCAGCACCGTCGTCAGCGAGATGGTAGAAGAAACAACCTCATACTTGTTGACCTCCGCTGCAACCTGATAGTAATACGTTACGCCGGAAGCCAGTCCCTTGTCCTCATAGTGCTTATCTGTTCCTACATACACCGGAGTGAAGCCCGCGGCCGCATCAGTCGAGCGGTACACGCGGTAGGTAGCTCCCGTTACCGTACTTTCCCAGCTAATCGTTGCCGCGGAAGAAGTGATGCCCGTTGCCTGCAAATCGCTCGGAGCCTCCGGCTTCGGACTCGGAATTTGCCAGATGCCTACATCATCCAGCGCGCTTTTTTCCCAGCGGGAGCGGAAGCCCGCTTTCCCTGACGTAAGGGAAGTATCTGTTACATTAAAAATAAGCTTATCATCCACGTAGGCTTTCATTTTGCTGCCTTCGACGATTATGCGCATCGTGTACCATTGGTTCACATTAATTGTAATCGGATATTCTCCAAGCGTTGTTGTAGTACCGCCTACCCGTTTGGATAGGGAGAACCGATTATCCCCCAGCTGGAACATATAAAAATTGTTCACATCGCTGTATCGTGCCAAAATGCCGGGAAACGCTCCCGCAGCCACTTTTTTCACCTTGGCCTCGTACACGTAGTCGCTGCCAATATCCTGATTGACGGATGCAATGGCCTCGTCCCCCGCGCTTACGTACAGCACCTGATTGCTAGCCGAAGCCGGATCAGCTGCTGCTTTAATAATGCTGCTGTTATTAACCGTCCACCCTTGCAAATCTCCATCCTGAAAATCATCCGTAAACAGCGGTTCGTTGGCAACAGCTGCTGCCTCCTGAGCGACGAGCAACTGCTGCTCTTCCGCTCCTCCTTGTCCCTCTTGCGACTCCCCTGTTTCACTTTGCTGCTGCGATTGTTGAACTCCTTCTGCTGTAGTTACCGTTTCTTCTAAGGCCAGCGCAGATTCTGCCGATGCCGTTGCCGTATAGACAGGCATGATCCCAGGCAAAACGATCATCAGTGCCAGCACAAGCTTGGATAGTGCAGCTATGGATTTTTTCAATTGCGACCCTCCCCCATTTTTTTCACGTTGACCTTCAACCCAGATAAATGGTAAGCGCTTACAATTGTTGGAGGAAGAGAATGGCTTTCCCCCAACCCGGCGCCTTCCGGTCTGTATTTAGCTTAGCCCAATGCTTGTACAACACGGAAGAGCAACAATACAAGCCTAGTGAACAATGTGGCGTTTTCACGACTGAACTATTTTAACTTTGGTGAACTCTTGAAGTATGTTGTACAGCCTTTCCCATGTTACTATAATATGGCATCTATCAGCACTCTGTTTATTAGGAGGAAAATGCCTTATGAAAGCTGTAAACGCCACAAAAGAAGATATACAGAGCTGGCTGGCACTGGCTTCCGAGGTCGAGCATCTTTTTGGCCCAATGGTAGACAGCCCCAAATTCCTGCAAGCTTTGGAGAAGAACATACAGCAAAATCGTGCATTTTGCGTAAGAGAAAAGGATGGTCCGCCAGGTGCGCGCTTGCTAGGGGGCTTGTTATTTTCTTCATCACAGGCCCCTCTCTATAAAATTGGCTGGTTGTCTGTAGCAAGAGAAGCCAGAAGCAAGGGGGTCGCAACTTTGCTGCTAAATCATATTTTGATGTTAATCCCGACATCATCAGAGCTGACCGTCACGACATTTGGCGAGGATGTATTAGAGGGTCTGCCCGCAAGAAGGCTCTACGAGAAATTTGAATTTGTGCCTTTGCCATTGGCCATACCGGCTGGGCCAGAAGGCGGCTCACGGCAAATGCTCAGGCTGGCCATCAGCTCCTGACGGGCTGAGACAAAAGCGCATAAAAAGCAAAAAAGATCACCCTCTCCTTCCGTGAGGTGTGATCTTCTTTTTGTCTGCTTAAGCGTACAGCGTCATCCGCTTCATCTGGTCAGTACTATAGGGCCTGAGCGGGTAACCGCGACGGTATGCTTGACATGCGCTGTCGCAAGTCCCGGCTCGACACTAGCAGCGTCACCCGCCAGTGCGCCTAATCCCACAATCAAATCAATCGTCAAAATCATGCCTTCTGCCAATAGCTCCTCCGGCTGCTCCACCGGGCGCATCTCTCCCTGCTGAAGCCGCTGGAGAATGCCATGGACCGCAATATCCGGCATGCTGTTCATGACCAGACAGCCCGACTTGGCCGCCGAAGTATGGATAGCCACGATGATATCTCCGGCGCTTTTGCCTACTCTCGCTTCGGCAATGCCGCGATTCAGCGTGTGCTGCGCCGTGCGCAGCAGCTTGCGTGCCAACGGGGACGGCTCACCTATTGCATACGTCCAGGCAAATTCAGCTGCTCCGCCATCCACCCCGGCTATCATTTCGATTTTGACCATATCACCGCTGGACAGAGGAGCCGTTCCGGGAAATCCTCCCCGCAGCATGCCGTTTACCGAGGCATAAATGGCGAACGGATAACCTTTGCGCCCCTTATAGGCCGGAAATGCCCCTCTCTCCAGCATGAATCGCTCCGTAAACCGCTCAATCTCAAGCGTCGTCACCCCACAGGTAATCCGCTTTGACAGCTCCTTGTGGCATGCAGCTATAATGCTCCCTGCATGCTGTACATACTGCTCTTCCATGCCAAGCGCAAGCTTCGTCAGCATATCCAAACCTCCCTCCTCTATTCACCATATTCGAGGAGCAAAGCGGTCATTCTCACGAATGTGAACAAATTATGGATTGCGGTGTTTTCTCTCATTCCCTTCAAACAAAAGGGCCCTATTCCCCTTGAAGGGAATAGAGCCCGTATAACCATGCGATTAGCCGACTGAGGAGTTGAGCTTGCCCATTTCATCTTCCACCAGCAATGTTAATTCTTCCTCGTAGCCGCCGGTAATCCGGTACTTTCGAATGTAATCCCTAACAAATTTGCGTGAATCCTTGGGTTGGAAAATTCTCGTTAGTTCTTTCAGGCTTTCCTTGACTTCATTCTGGCTGTGCTTCGCCATGAAATCTCCTCCCTTAACGTTGGATGGTCGTCCTAAACAACAAATTCCGAGAACACATTCGGCTAAAACACCGCCGGACTCCCATCGGTCAAGCGTCACCATGGTTTGATGATTCAAAATGTTTGAACTTTTCTTACTATTATAACATTTATGCTACACTTGGGAAAGCATGCATTTGACGGTCTCGTCTACCAAGCGTATAATTTATGCGAAATCAGCGCTAGTCAGGCGTCCTGTCCAGACGTGAATCACGCTCCTCCTCACCAGCGGAAGCCTCGTCAGCACTAGCATGACGCTCTATGGATGAACGGACAGAAGCTGCGCTCCGGTCTTTATGAAACATTCGTAAATAGGCGACAACTCCGAAAATAGCGACCGCAATACCGAATGACAGCACCAGCGCAGTGACCCAGCCCTGAACCATTATCCCAACTCCTCTCTGATAAGGTGAAACGGCTGTCGCTTGCCCTTGGCCGCGAAGCGCGTTTCAGTCCAAAAAATATAGAGAAAGGATCACGTTAGGATATCCTTTCCTATATTTTAAGGTGAAACGGCTGTCGCTTGCCCTTGGCCGCGAAGCGCGTTTCAGTCCGAAAAATATAGAGAAAGGATCGCGTTAGAATATCCTTTTTCTATATTTCAAGGTGAAACCTATATATGCTTATAATCTTACATATCGGCAAAAAGCCGCTTGTTTTCAAGCTACAGATATTTCCAAATATAGGTTACATTATAGCGAATATCCAGCCTAGCTTCAACTGTCCTAGGAACGATCTTGCCTAGCCAAACCATAATGTAAGCCCTTTCTTTTATTTGGCCGAAAAAACCTCCGCTTCCACACTTTCCTCGGAACGAAGGCTCGGCCTCAAGCATCCTATAAGTCTTAAGCAGCAGCCGGAGCCTGTTTGCCGCAGCTATGCAAAGTCCGGCATAATCTCCTGAATGCAATCCGGCGACTCGTACGCTTCATTGCCTACCGCATTCGTTACCGGATATGCTCTGAGCTGATACGATTCCAGCGGGTCGAGATGCTTGCGCAGCGAACGGAAATCATGAATGCGCGGATTGAGCCAATCTTCCAGCCCTTCCTCGTCGAGCACGATGGGCACGCGCGGCTGCCAGCCGGATAACGCACCTGAAGAATTAGCCGTAATCATCGTAAATGCGCGTACTTCCTGTCCCTGATAATTTTTCCAGGCATCAAAGAAACCCGCTACTCCAAACAATCGCTGGCTCGGTACCACAATATGCATCGCCCGCGGCTCGCGCTCCTGGCCATATTGCTGCCAGCCAAAGAAGCCGCTGCACGGTACAACACAACGCTGCCTGCGCAGCATCCGCTCGAAAAACGGCTTTTCAGACAAACGCTCGCAATCCGCATTTACGGAATCCTTCGCCCAGAACGGAAACAGGCCCCATCTGGCATCCTGAAGCGTCCGCTCGCCTAAGCGGTCATTCATCACAATCGATACCGACTGGGTCGGCGCTATATTAAACCTTGTCACATCGCAATCAATTACATTCCCAACCTGAAACGAGCGAACCAAATCATCGACACTTGCCTTTACCGAATAACGTTCAATCATCTGTATATCCCCCTCGAAGCTGTGCGGGCAAGCTTTCCGCAACGCTCAAAATATCGTCTTGCCCATTATTTGCATAAGAGGAGGGTTTTTATTCGCTTCTTGGCTTAATTTGTCGTAAAACGCTTGCGGAATTTAAGCGGCGGCATTCCGGTATGGGAGGCAAACAGCCGCGAGAAATGCGGGGTTTGCCGGAAGCCCGTTTCCTCCGCGATGCGGGCGATCGTCCAGTCTGTCTTAATAAGCAGCAGCTTCGCCTGATCCAGCCTATAGTAGAGCAAATATTGCTGCGGCGTACAGCCGAACACCTCGGTCATACAGCGCGTAATATAATTGGTATGCAGCTGCAGCACTTCGCTGAGCATGCCATTGCTGATCGGGCTGCGGTAATTCATTTTCAAGTAGGCAGCTGCACGCTCCGCCACCGATACGCCTGCTCTGGCAGCATCCGAACGCCAGCCTTCATCGAGCATTTGCAGCAAATGCAGAAAACGCTGCTGGCGCTCCCAAAATGCACCATGCGACGAGCTTTGCGCGGCATCATGCAGCTGTCCGAAAATGAGCTTCGCTTCGTCTGGATAGGACAGATGGATTTTTTTCGGCAGCCGAATAGCATACGTATAATAATCTCCCCGCAACGAGCCCGATTGACTCCCCTCTGTTTCTTCCCATGCACCCACCGTTTGAAAATGTACCCAGTCAAACACGGTCGTCTCCTGGCAGGGCTGATACGAATAATGATAGCTGTCCGGCCTTAAAATAAGCACATCCCCAGGGCCCAGCAGCCATTTACGCTCCCCTTCCGAAAGATGCAAAGCGCCTTCATGGACAAACAGCATATCGAATACGCCAATATTGGTCCGGTTCGGAAGTTCCTCACCCGCTTGATACGTCCTGCGGTTTGATTCTATAAAAAAGGGCAGCGGCGGCGAACGAAACGTTAGCAGCAGTTCCTCTGACACGACAATCTCTCCTTGTGCAACTATGTAAGTTAGTATTTATGTATTGCCCCATGTTACATAACTAACAATCGTTTGTCTACCTTTGCCGCCGGATGCGTCATAAGGGAGCAGGCGGCTTGCACGGCAAAAAAGCTTGACGGACATCGTTGTCCCGCCAAGCTGGCTCTCGCCTTATTTTTCCATCGGTTATTGAAGCGCCTGAAGGCCGCCTTTATCGTAAAAAAAAGGGCCTTTGGACCAAGCTGAGGCCAAATGCATCAGCAGCTCCGTCTTAAGACGCTCCCGAGTGGCCGCATGTTGGTCATCACTATATAAATTATGCCATTCTCCTGCGTCGTTCGCCAAATGATACAGCTCGCCCTTCGTTTCGTCTACGCGCGCCGCTGCATCCCGCACCGAACCATCGATGTAGAGGATCAGCTTCCATTCCTTCGTTCGCCACATATAGACGGGCGCCGAATGCGGTGCGGTTACCCCCTTGCCGTGAAATTCGCAGAAGCTTCCCCGCCGCACCGTCTCACCGAGCAGATCGAAGCCCGGCAGCATCGGATTGCGCTCAAGCCCTGCAGCCGCAGTCAATGTAGGCACCAGATCAATTAATTCGGCTGGCCGCTCATCCTCAGTGCCCCACTTATGCTGCTGAATATAGGAGCCCGACAAAATCATCGGCACCCGCACGCTGCTGTCATACAGATTATATTTATTGAAGCGGTAGCGCCGTTCGCCCAGCATTTCGCCATGATCAGAGACGAATACAATGAGTGCATTTTCGAGCCGGCCCTGCTGCTCCAGCTTGTCCAAAGCAAGGCCAAAATAATGGTCAAGCCACGAGCAATTGGCCCAATACCGCAGCGTTGTCCGTCTCTGCTCAAGTGGACTCATCTGCTCCCAAATGCGCTTTTTCTCCAAATAAACCTCTTTGCTGTTCGCATTTAAATCATCGGTTGCCTGTAGATGCGTGTTCTCTTCCACCTCCCAAGGCGGCTGCGGAATATCGGGAATTTGCTCCAGATCATACAAATCCTCAAATTCCTTCGGCACATTCAAGCCCGCATGCGGTTTGAGAAAAGATAGGTAGAAAAACAAAGGCCGCGAAGCATCCAGCCCTTCATCGATAAAAGCAAGCGCCTGCTCCGCCACCCAGCCGTCGCGATGATGGTTCAGCGGCAGCGTACTGGTTAGGCCAATGTAGCCGTTCGAATTTTCCTCGCCGCCCCCGAAGGAGGCCGTTTCCCGGTGATACGCTTCGAGCGCCTCCGGGTTGACATCGCCCATCATAATCGCGCCTGCCTCATAATGCCCGCTTGTACGGGACAGCCCGACTGCCCGCACCTCAAAGCCTCGCGTATCCGGCTCTTCCACGCCCTGGCCGTGGTTCCAGTGGGTTTTGCCAAAGCCCGCCGTCTGATAGCCGGCCCGCTGCATAATAGCCGGAAGCGGCTCCGCTGGCAGCCGGCTCTCGTCGAACAGGCCGCCGTAATTCGTGCGGACGCCCAGCTGCGAAGGGTAATAGCCCAGCATCATGGAGCTCCGGCTTGGGACGCACATCGGCGACTGGCATACCGCCTGATTGAACGCAATCCCTTTTTCTGCCAGCTTGTCAATGTTTGGCGTATGAATATGGGCATTGTATTTGCCGATACAATCCCATCTCTGCTGGTCGGTCATTAGAAATATAATCGTTGGCTGTTCTTCTGATTGATTGGCCATCGTTCACCTCTTCTTCCTGCTTTTATGGTTACTATATGGTTGCCTTATGATTGCTTTAAAGTTAGGCTCGGGCCTTATTTCCCCTGCCCCAAGCTGTGCAAGCGGGTCGGCTCTCCCGCACTCCGAACGACATCGCGGTAGCGGCTTGGCGTAATGCCCTCGCTTTTTTTGAACGTTCGATTGAAGTAGCTCGGCTGGTAGCCGACCAGCTCCGCGATTTCATTCATTTTCAGGTCGGAATGCAGCAGCAGTTCCTTCGCATGGTTTAAACGAACCTTCGTTAAATAATCGATAAAATTGCAATCAAACGCCTGCTTAAAGGATCGGCTAAGCGTATAGGAATTCATGCCGTAGGCGTCAGCAAGCGCTTCAAGCGACAGGACAGAGGCATATTCATTGTCCACATGCTCCTTCATCTTATAGATGGCCTGCTGAATTTGCTTCTCCTGCTTGCCTGCAACCTCGCGAATAAACACGTCGACCACTTGATGACGGAACCACCATAGCACATCGTGGGTATGGTTCAACTGCTGCAGCTCATCAAGGAGCAGCCTGCCTTCGAACAGCTGTACAGGATTGGCGCCAGCCTGCATCATTGCATGCTGAATCGTTCCAAGCAGCTGCAATAGACGATACCTGAGAGCCTGCTCGCCTGCCGCATCGCCACCTTCCCCAGATGCCTCTGCAGCAGAAGCCTCTCCGGAAGCCAGCTCGCCGATGAAGCGGCTAATGCCTTCCATCGCTTCCTCCCCGCTGCCGCTGCGTATCGCATAGACGATGTCATTTTCGAGCGCAAAAGGATAAGGGCTATCTGCACCGGAGGCTTGCTGCTCCTGCTGCGCTAGATCGATAACCGTTTGCGTGCTCGCAAGCAGACGGTGGCGCAGCGTTTGCTTCGCTTTCTCGAACAGCGTGGGAACTCGGCGCAGCTCAAGCACGGTACCCGCAACTACAACCGTCAGGCGTAGACCAAGCGTCTGCTCCACCTGAGCAGTCAACTCGCTGGCTAAACCGAGCAATTGCGTATGCTGCTCATCGGCATTCGACTCGCTGGCATGCCGTTGACTACCGGATGGCCCAGCTTCGCTCTGTTGATCAGCTGGCTGATCGGCTTCCTGCTCTAGTGCAGCCAAATCGCTAGCCGCATCCAGCTTAGGCAGCGCCAGCAGCACCCCAATCGAGCCATCGTGAAAATGCAGCTGCTCAGCAGCATAACCCTGCCGCACTGCAAGCTCCGCCAGCAGCTCGGATACTTCAAGTGAAGCGATATCGCCTTCACTTTGCCGCGGCGACGACTCGCTGCTTCCGAAGCCGCTACCGAAGGAGCCACCTCGAAACTGCACGACCAGCGCCGCCCAGCTGCCGCCGTCCTGCGCAGCCGCGCCCCCGAGCTGCTCCAGCCGCTCCCGCAGCTCCGCTTCGGCAAGCTCAGGCAGATGGCCCTGCGCCAGCTGCAGCAAGAAGCTCTCGCGGATGACTGGAATATGATGCTCCAGCCTGCTGCGCAGCGTCTCACGCTCCCTTTCCATTCCCCGCCAGCGCCGCTCCAGTGCGCCCAACTCGTCGCGTCCCTCCTCCCGCTGCCTCAAACCGCCGCCGCTGCGCTTGTCCCCGATCAGCCTTGCCAGCAGGCCGGCCACCGGAGAATAGATGCGCAGCGAGCCGATCCATGACAGCGCAAGTGCCAGCAGCAGCCCGCCTGCGCTAACCGCTAATATAAAGCGCGAAATAAGCAGCGATGGCGCAATAACCGCCGTCATGGGCGCAGCGGACACATAAATCCAATCCGTACCGAGGCGGCGAAAGCTGCCGTAAGAGACGGAATATGCCTCATCGCCATATTCCAAGCGCAAGGACTCGCCTGAGCCGCGATGCTGCAAGTAGACTTCGCGCAGCTTTGCCGCAAGCGGCGATGCGGGCTCGCTGCCATTCATGAGCCAATTGCCCTCGCTATCGAGCAGAAAGGTCTCTCCCTCTGTATAAGGCGTGAGCGTATCCAGCAGCCGGTTCAGCTTATTCTCGTCGATCGTCGTCGTCACAATGCCCAGCGGCTTCTCCTCTCCGCCCGGCAGGCGATTGACCAGCATTGGCGCTTTGCCGCCTTCGGATCGGGTCCAATAGGCGCCCACAGACTGACGAAGCAGCGCTTTATATTGCTCGAGTTTGTCCAGATCATCGATAAAATCATAGCGGTCCGGCTTCATGACTAGCGGCTGCGGATACAGCAGAAACAGCTCCGCCTGTTTTACTAATGTATGCGAATTGTTCATAATGAGCAGCGTGCGGTACAGCTCATGCACCTGCTTGTATTTATAGACGAAGTCCAGCTGCCGCAGCCGATTATCGAATACGGGATCGAAAGCCCATTGCGAGAAGGACAGCTCAAGCGCCGACAGCTGCTCATCTATCGTCCGCGCCCGCTGCTCGATCTGCTCATGGTGCAAATGCTGGAGCACCGTTTCCATTTTCACCGTAATCGATTTATGCATGACAATTCCCATCACAAGGCCCGGAATGCAGGCGATGAGCAGCACAAGCGCCAAACTCCGGCGAAAATAAGAGCCGCGCAGCATAGCCGCCGCTTCCGTGCGCCTGCCTTTTCCTAAGCCCTCTGCAAAACGTCTGATTCCCATCGCCATCGCCTGCCTTCCTTCGTTTTTTAAGCCTCAACGCTTATGGCATGCGGCATGCAGCATGTGCCCGTTGCCTACCCTTTCACAGAACCGACCATCGCACCCTTGGCAAAATGCTTTTGCAAAAAAGGGTACACCAGCAAAATCGGCGTTATCGCGATAATAACGGAGGCCATCTTGAGCATTTCTGACGGCGGAGCCTCCACAGCCTGGCCTGGAATGGTCAGGTCGATGGTTGAGGCGCTTTTCAGCATATTTTGCAGCAGCACTTGAATCGGCCATTGCGCCGCATCATTCAAATACAGCAGCGCCGAGAAAAACTGGTTCCAATAGCCGACGGCGAAAAATAGCCCGAATGCCGCCAGCGCCGGCAGCGACAGCGGCAAAATAATGGTCAGCCACGTCCGCACCGCGCCACTGCCATCCATCGCTGCCGATTCGCCAAGCTCGGCGGGCAGGCTGTCGAAGAAACCCTTCATCAGCAGCACCGTCCAGCCGTTCGCAAGCGATGGCAAAATGAGCGACCACAGGCTGTTGATCAGCCCCAGCTCTCTAACGAGCAAATAATGCGGAATGATGCCGGGGCTGAACAATATCGTCAGCAGCACCAGAAGCATCAGCGGCCTGCGCAGCAGCATCCGACGCTGTGACAGCGCATAGGCGAAGGACGAGCTGATCGCAAGGCTGCACAGCGTGCCGATGACGGCCAGAAACGCGCTATTGCCGAGCGAGCGCGGGAAAGCCTTCGTCGAAAGTAAATATTCGTACGCCTCGAGGGACCATTTTTGCGGAAACAAAACGAACTTCTTAAGCAGAAATTCGCTCGGATCGGTGAACGAAACGATAAACACATAATAAATCGGGAATACCGTCACCAACGCCAGCAGCCCGAGAAACAGGCCATTAGCCGCTTGGAACACACGGTCGCCGAAACGTTGCTTCATATTGCATTGCTCCTTTTAGTAGACGCCATCCTCGCCCAGCCGCTTCGCCAGCTTGTTGGCAAGCAGCACCAGAATAAGGCCGATGACAGATTTGAATAGCCCGACGGCCGTACTGTAGCTGAATTGGCCCTGCTGAATGCCGACCCTGTACACATACGTATCGAATACTTCCGCTACCTCGGATACCGCCCCGTTATACATGAGGAAAATCTGCTCGAAGCCCACATCCATAATGTCGCCCAGCCGAAGAATGAGCAAAATTACGATAACGCCGCGGATGCCCGGCAGTGTAATATGCCAAATTTGGCGCAGCCTGCCCGCTCCATCGACACGTGCCGCCTCATAAATTTGCGGATCAATGCCCGCAATCGCCGCCAAAAATACAATCGTGCCCCAGCCGCCTTCCTTCCACACCGCTTGCAGCGTCACGAGCATCCAGAACGAATCCGGGTTCGTTAAAAAATCAATTCGCGGTTGCCCAGCGGCTTCAAGCATCGCATTGACAAGCCCCTCCCCCTTGCCCAGCAGCAAAAAGGTCAGGCCGGCAATGATAACCCATGATAGAAAATGCGGCATATAAATGACCGTCTGCACGATCCGTTTGTACAGCATGCTGCGCAGCTCATTCAAACAAAGGGCCACAATAATGGGCACGGGAAAAAAGAGCAGCAAATTCAGCAGGCTGATCGCCAGCGTATTGCGAAACAGCAAAATAAATTCCGAATGAGCGAAAAAACGGGCAAAGTGGGCAAACCCGACCCACTCGCTGCCTAACATTCCTTTGAACGGAAAATAGTTTTGAAAAGCGATCAGTACGCCCCACATCGGCACATATTTGAAAAGAATGAAAAATAACAGCCCTGGCAAAGCCAGCAAATAAAGCGATTGGTCGCGCCGAAGGCTTGAACGCAGGCTTTTCCAATATTTTTGACTGCCGCTGCTTCCCGCGTTCTGCTTGTTGCCATCAGCCACTGTTATAGCTGCATCGGCATCGGTTGCTATTTTAACTGTCGTTTTAGTTGTCGTTTTAGCTGTGTTCTCCGTCGTCGTGTCATATGAATGTATTGGGCTCATTAAACGCTGCCCCTCCTCACCCTGCCGCACCGCTCCATGAAATGGGTGGGCGCAGCAGGTTGATTTTATATTATTCCTATGCACTTAATTGGTTTTAAGATAATAGCATAGGTGTTTTGCTTTGTAAATCTTGTACATCTACTTCGCGTTTCGATTCAAATACGATTCCGTAATTTCCTCGGTCATTTTCAGCACCTGAGGGTCCTTGCGCGTTGCTTCTACGAACGCCGTCCAAGCGCTGAGCGGCTCGCGTCCGAGGATGATTTTCGCCTTCAAATCCTGGATTTTTTTGTTCAGCTCTGGCAAAATCAGTTGGCCCGTCTCCGATTGCAGCCCCGCGGCAATGTTGGCAGCGTACGTTTTCGCCCGCTCTTCATTGACCTTCTGGAACAGTTCATTTGCTGCCGTCTCTTCTTCCGTTCCAGCTTTCGTATCCCATACGACATCGCTCACGTTCACAATATGGTTGAAGTCGGACGCATTATCGGCCTTCAGCTTCTCGCCATCGACGATTTTTTCGCCATTTTCCACACGATAATGGATACCCTCCAGCCCATCGCGCTGAATGGCATATACATCCTCATTCATCCACGTATCAAGCAGCTCCAAAATCCGTTTCATCTTCTCTTCCGGCACATTCTTCGGAATGGCAAGAATCCCGTTGTAGCCGCCGCCCTTCGGATTGTAGCCGTTCAAATTCGCCAGCGGGTAAAAATCGGTATATTTAAAATCAGGAGCCACCTTCTTAAGCTCATCGGCATAAATATTTTTCATCGTTCCCGTCTTGTCGACGATAATGCCTGCTTTATTCGCCTTGAACAAATCGCGCACCTGCGTCAGCTTAAGCGACAGCAAGTCCTCCGGCATCATTTTATTCGCATAGGCCTCTGTCAAATACGCAAGCGACTGCTCCGTTTCCGGCAGGAACGCGGTAAAGATCATTTGCTTGGTCGCCTCATCCCACTTCCAATTGCCGTTCACTCCTGTAAAAGAGCTCTCGATCGCGCCCAGAACAGGCCCGATATTGCCGCCAAAGCCAAGGTCTGCCGGATCAATGTAGGCAGCAAGTGCCGTCGTATCTGCCACACCGTTGCCGTCCGGGTCATCTTGAACAAATGCCTTCATAACGGTTTTCAGCTCATCCGTCGTTGTTGGCACCTCAAGGCCGACCTTATCCAGCCAGTCTTTGCGAATAATAAAGAACGATTCTCCATCGACCGAGCGTGGACGCGGCACGCCGTAATTGCCGCCATCTGACAGCTTCGTCGTCTCCCAAGCGATATCCGGAATGCGGTTTGCGAGATTCGGGTAATCCTTAATATAATCGGATAAATTCCAGAAAGCGCCTTGCAGCGCCATATTCATAAACGTGCTTGCGAATGGATCATTAACCATAATCAGATCGGGAATTTCGCCCGAGGCGAGCGTTAAATTCAGCTTCTCTCCATATATGTTGTTGGAAATCCACTGAATGCTCATTTTCGAATTCGTCGCCTTTTCAATTGCGCGTTTAATGACATTATCATCGGCAGCTGGCGTTGCGCTTGGCGTAATCGTCATAATGCTTAGCTCAAGCGGCGCTTCTGCGCCTTCATTGCCCGATGAAGCGCTTGGCGAGCTACTGCTGCTCTGCCCTCCTTGGTTCGCACCTGCAGACTCAGAAGCTTTTCCGCAAGCAGATAGCAGCAAGGTCATGACGAGCAGCGCCGCCATCCCTCCGCGAGCCCATCTTTTTTTCCTTATTCCTGAACGTATTGCCATATCCACCTGTCCCCTTCCATTTCCTCAAAATTTTCATTTATCCCATGGGTATAATCGGCTTTAATGCAGCACATTCCCGCCCGCAACCTGTCTTGTACTTTATACAATACGGCAATTTCCTGCAACTTCACTTTTTTGCACAGCCGTATTTCCCCTGTATTTTCGCGGTATAATGCGTATTTCAGCTCATAGTGCTACCTGATAGCAGGCATGAAAAAAGAGCATCATTCGATGAACCATCGAACGATGCTCTAGCTTACATAGTAAGGCTGGCTGACTTTTGCAGGACGGCCTCGGCCGCTGCTTCAGCCGTCTTGGTGAAGCATTCGCTGCGCAGCGGGCAGCTCCGGCATTCCGCCGCATTGTTGCTTTTGCGCAGCCGCTCGGCTTCGGGCAGCATAGTCTGCACGAGCCTCATATAATCCAAGGACTGCGGAATATCTGCGCCGCTTGGATAATAGGAAATCCGCTGGCCGCTCATCACCGACAAGACGTCGATCCGGCTCGGCAGCTTGCCGAAGGCGCTGTTACAAAATACGGCGGTCATGTGCTGGAACGTCAGGATGACATCCTCATCCTCGTCCACAACAAACTTTTGCACAATATAGTCGGTATTCGTCCCGTACGGATCTTCGGCGACAATTTGAAAAATTTGCGTCAGCTCCATATCGAGCGGCTCCACAAAGGTGCGATGCTGCTCGAATCGGATAATCGGCGCCGCCTCTTGCTCCTCCATTAAAAATGCCGTCAAATGTGCAACCGCTTGCAGCTTCGAATCCCAATAATGCTCGGCATTATCGAATTTAGCTACTCGCGCTGTCCACCAGCGCTCTGCCAGCTGCTTCACTACATCGGCTGTACGGGCTTGGGGCGGAAGCTCATAAAAATCATTCACAATATGGCTGACAGCGAATTGCATAAGCTGGCGACCATTCACTTCGCCTGCCCGTTTCTTCGCCGTCTGCCTTTTTATGAACCGATAGGGGCAGCGCAGCAGCTCTTCCAACTTGTAATCCTCAATCAGCTTTACTGCTGCGGATTGCTCCATAATCGGCCACCTTCTCTCTTTCAGGTCTTAACAAAAGAAGCAGCAATAGCTGCCCTGCTTATTATCCAGCTACGGTTACAAGGCCAGCTACTTGCTTGCCTAGGTTTTTGCATTGTTCTTTCTCATCATCGGAAGGGTTGTATTCCACCTTCAAGCTCTCGGATACAATTTCCGCCCCCAGCTCGCGCAGCTTCGCTTCGATGGTATCGACCGCTCCGCAGAATACGGGATAGGAGGAATCGCCCGATCCGAATACAGCTGCTTTGCGACCGCTGAGGTCAAGTCCTTCAAGCTCTTCGTAGAAATCAAGAATTTCGTCTGGAAGCTCGCCGTCTCCCCAAGTATACGCGCCGATAATGATGCCATCGTACTCCAGCAAATCAGCTGCATTTGCATCGAAAGCTTCCTTCGATACCACTTCAACGCCCGCTTCCTGTGCTCCAGCAACAATCGCCTCAGCCATTTCCTCTGTATTTCCCGTCATGCTCGCGTATACCACAATTACCTTTGACACCTTTACATTCCTCCCAAGTGTAAATAGCCGTCGCCATTTTGGACAATCGGCCGCTTCATTTCCCATCAGCTGGCGGAGAGCAACCTATCCTCCGCGCGCCAATGGCTAAATTTATATGAACTAGGCATCCAACATTTGAATACCTTGAAACAACGTTGCCATATACAAATTGTCGCCCTGCAGATCCACATCCGTTACCGGAATACCCAGCTTCACAGACAGCAGCGTCACCTGATTGCGGATATAAGCGAGCTGGAACAAACCTTTATCCGTACATACATAAATATCTTTCCCCTTCGCAACAATGGAGAAAATAAACTGCTTGCTAAAGCGGATGCGGTCGAACCGCCCCTTCTTGTCGCCAATCATCAGCTCGCCGCGATCACTGACGCCAATGAGATGGCCCCGGTATACAGCAAGGCTTGTAACCGCACGGTCCAGCTCAAACTCGGACCATTCATCCATAAAACGGTCGTACAGCGCGACTCCGCTTTCATGGCCAACGACGAGATATTGCGGCAGGTTCATGAAATCATATACCCGCTTGTCGGCGCAGGCTGTCTTTTCCCAGCGGCTTCCCGAATTTGACCACAGCCCATAATCCGTTGCAGCATAGCCCGTGCCGCCAAGCATCCGGTATTGATAGCAAGGAATGGCGAGACCATCATTTACCCATTCGCCATTCGTATATTGATAAAGCCCTTCGCTCGTACAGGCATGAAGCACGCTGCTTTGCAGCTGCAGTCGATTAACCATTGCCGATTGCGGCATCCCTGCGCCAAGCTTCATCCACTGCTCTTCACTGTTAATCTGATAGACGCCATAACCGACAGATGCCACATACAGCGCATCCTCGCCCGCCTTCACTGATGAGAACGGGAACAGCTGCCAATTCCACGGCTTGCCCGTTTCGGCTGGCGCATCATTCATTTGATGCTCCTTGCGATTAAACTCTGCCACGATTAAACCAGCTCCATCAATATATACTATCGTATATTATTTTTCATCATTGTATAGGTAGACAAACTGATAATGATTATCACTTTCGTAGTTTATGATAGCTATTCTCATACCTAATGTCAATCATTATCTATCGGAATTGGAAAATATCCCGGGCCGTCGCCAGCATTCGCCCTTTGTTCATTCTTTTGCCATACTACCTAGCCCTTCCCCTTTAATTCCATGGTTATGCATTGCCTGCGATAATGCTATAATGAGCAACAACAAGCAAGCTGAAAGGTGAAACGGCTGTCGCCGTCCTCTGGCGGCGCAGCGCGTTCGGAAGCTTTCGCAAAATGTTAATCCCGGAAGGTGGCTGCACATGGAATATTTATCATCACATTCGCCTAGAGTTGGGCTTGAAGATATCGTTCATGCTCAAATGCATTTGAAAGACGTCATTCTCCGCACGCCGTTGCAATATAACCGCGTGCTCTCCGAGCGCTACGGCTGCAACGTCCTGCTGAAACGCGAGGACCTGCAAATTGTGCGCTCCTTTAAAATTCGCGGAGCCTACCATCTTATGCGCTCGCTGCCGCCAGAGCGGCTTGCCGCTGGCGTCGTCTGCGCAAGTGCAGGCAATCATGCGCAGGGCGTTGCCTACTCCTGCCATGCGCTCGGCATCCCAGGCAAAATCTATATGCCTAGCACAACGCCGCGCCAGAAGGTGAATCAAGTGTCCTTCTTCGGCGGGGATAGTGTTGAAGTTATTTTGACCGGCGACACGTTTGATGATGCTTATGCAGAAGCCATTAAGGAGAGCGAACGCAGCGGAACGGCTTTTGTTCATCCTTTTGATGATTTGAAAATCATTGCCGGCAATGGCACCGTTGGACAAGAGCTGATGGAAGCGTCGGATACGGTACCGGATTTTGTGTTTGTAACCGTTGGAGGCGGCGGCCTGGCAGCTGGCGTAGCTTCGTATGTAAAAGCCATTTCGCCGGAAACGAAAGTCATTGGCGTTGAGCCGGAAGGCGCACAGTCGCTGCGAGAATCGCTCGATGCCGGGGAAGTCGTTACGCTTGAGCATATCGACAAATTCGTCGATGGCGCTGCCGTGAAGCGGATCGGCAAGCTGACGTTCGCGATCTGCCGCGAATTGCTAGATGATACCGTGCCTGTTCCCGAAGGCAAAATTTGTACGACCATGCTCGATCTCTATAATGAAAATGCGATTGTAGCGGAGCCAGCTGGCGCGCTGCCCATTGCCGCGCTTGATATGTTCAGGGATCAAATCGCCGGAAAAACAGTCGTATGCGTCATTAGCGGAGGAAATAACGATATTGACCGCATGCAGGAAATTAAAGAGCGTTCGCTCATTTATGAGGGATACAAGCATTATTTCATGCTAAATTTCCCGCAGCGCGCGGGTGCGCTGCGAGAATTTCTCGATGATGTGCTCGGTCCGACCGATGACATCACCCGCTTCGAGTATACGAAAAAGCACAATAAGGACAATGGCCCGTCACTCGTCGGCATTGAGCTGAAGCACCGCGAGGACTATGAGCCTTTGATCAGCCGCATGCATATGAAAGGCTACTCCTTCATCGAGCTGAACAAAGACCCTGTGCTGTTCAATTTATTAATTTGATGAACGGCTATTCATTCACCGATTACCAAGCGTAAGCTTTAGGTGCGTCGCCGCCCGGCCCTGGGAAAATCTCATCAATGCGGGCGAGCGTCGCGCTATCAAGCTCCAGTTCAACCGCACGAAGCGAGCGCTCGAATTGCTCCAGCGTACGCACCCCAATAATCGGAGCCGTAACCGCCGGATTCGCCAGCAGCCATGCGAGCGATACGAGATCCTCAGGCTCACCCAGTTCATCACAAAGCTTCGCATATTCATCCAGCTGCGCACGATGCTTGTCCAGACGTTTGGTGTCGCCACTGCGGCGTCCGCCATTATCCCGGCGGTGATTTCCCGCAAGCAGCCCGCCATCCAGTGGACTCCACGGTATAACGCCAAGACCGAGCGCCTTCGATGCAGGAAGCACTTCCAGCTCCGGCAGACGGCACAGCAAATTATATTTGTGCTGCTCGGATACGAGCCCCAAAATCCCTCTAGCCTTTGCCTCGCCCTGTGCTACCGCAATATCCCAGCCAGCAAAGTTGCTGGAGCCGACATACCCGATTTTGCCTTGCGAGACTGCCGTTTCAAAAGCGCTCCACAATTCATTCCAATGTACGTTCCGATCCACATGGTGCATCTGATAAAGCTCAATATGATCCGTCTGCAGACGTCGCAGCGAGCCTTCCAGATGGCGGCGAATTTTATAAGCGGACAAGCCGGCTTCCCGGTTCGGGCCATCATGATTATCACTCATATCGCCATATACTTTGGTTGCCAGCACGGTGCGCTCACGGCGCCCGCCGCCTTGACTAAACCATTTTCCGATAATTTCCTCAGTACGTCCGGCGTTTTCACCCCAGCCATAAATGTTTGCCGTATCAATAAAATTAATGCCCGCATCTAGCGCAGCATCCAAAATCCGGAACGCTTCCTTCTCATCTGTATCCACACCAAAATTCATGGTACCAAGGCATAAGCGGCTAACGCGCAAACCCGACTGACCCAAATAAGTGTATTGCATAAAAGAAAGTCACTCCTTCAATTTTTTTATGATTGCCATACCCTTCCTATTATACATGATCAAAATTCCGCCACCAACCTGCAAGCGCATGCAAAACCAGCTCATCCCCCAATGAAAGCATTTAGATGGATTATGGGTAAAATTTTGATACACAGGCGAAAATAAGCCCGTTATGAGCGACAACGGCAGTTGAATGTCGTTTACAAGAGAGGGTGATGGCATGGCTATATTTTCTTCCATAATAATTTTGCTTGCTTTGATCGGGCTGTCCAATATTATCAATCGCCATCTTCCGGTTGTGCCGGTTCCGCTGATCCAAATTGCGCTTGGCATTGCGATTACCCTTATTCCGTCCGGCGTCCATATGACGCTGGAGCCCGAGCTATTTTTCATATTATTCGTAGCACCGCTGCTGTACAACGATGGCAAGCATACGCCGCGCAATGAATTATGGAGGCTTCGCGCTCCGATTTTTCTGCTCGCCGTCGGCCTTGTGTTCGTCACCGTGTTTCTTATCGGCTATGCGATCCACTTTATGATTCCGTCCATTCCGCTGCCGGCAGCGTTCGGGCTTGCTGCTCTGCTTTCCCCTACCGATGCCGTAGCAGTCAATGCTTTAGCGGGGCGGGTTAATCTGCCCAAGAGCCTGCGGCATTTGCTGGAGGGAGAAGCGCTGATGAACGACGCCTCCGGGCTCGTCGCCTTTAAATTTGCGATGGCAGCTGCGCTAAACGGCACTTTTTCCTTAACGAAAGCAAGCATCAGCTTTGTCGTTATTGCGACTGGCGGCCTTGCGGTCGGCTGCGTGCTGGCCTTCCTGATTACAGGACTTCGCGCTGTTTTGCGCAGGTCAGGTCTGGAAGATCCAACGCTGCATATGCTTATTCATATGCTAACGCCATTTGTCCTTTATTTGACCGGCGAGCATCTTGGCGTATCCGGCATTTTGGCAGCTGTAGCCGGGGGCGTCGTCCATGCCGTCGAACGCGATGAATACGATAAGGCGCGGGCCCGGAACGATGAGATGCCTGATCATACATGGCCGGTTATTTTGTACATATTGAACGGGCTTGTTTTTGTTATTTTAGGACTGCAAATCCCTGTTGTCTTCAGCACCGTTTTCGATAATCCCGCGATTAACTCACTTCGAGTGACGGGTTATGCATGCTTGATTTTCGTTATGCTGCTGCTACTGCGGTTTTTATGGACGTACGCCTTCTCAAGAGGGGGCCGTTTATTCGGCTCTGAGCAGCAGACTGAGAAGCTGTCGTTTAAAATTTTGGCCATGACCTCGCTTTCTGGCGTACGCGGCGCCATTACGCTTGCCGGCGCCTTTTCTATTCCGCTGTTTCTTATCGATGGAAATCCGTTTCCTGAGCGGAATGTCATCATTTTTATTGCGACAGCGGTTATATTGTTATCGCTGCTCGTGGCGAGCACCGTGCTCCCGCTTCTGGCAAGCAGCAGCGATACGGGCAATGAAGCAAAACGGACAGAGAAAGAGCGCCAAGGGCAGCTCAAAATGATGAATGCGGCCATTGAAGCCATCCATCAGGCGGCGAGCAAGGAAAATGAAGCAGAAACCTCTGCCGTCCTTGCCGAATATGAGCGCTGGTTCCGCATGCTGGAGCTTCAGAAGCCCCAGACAAAGAAACGAGCGGATGAGGGAATCATTGATATGCGATTTGAAGCGTTCCGTATCGAACGGGAAGCTGCCCGCCGCATGCTGGCACGGGATGAAATCAGCAAGCCGCAGTTTGAGCTGTTCGAGCAAAGCCTGGAGCAGCTTGAGCAAATGCTGGCAGGGCGCCGAAGCTTTTGGCCGATTATTATGAAGAAGCTGTTGAATTCCCTGCTGGAGATGTTATCCCTCAGAAAAACCAAATCGCATGCCAAGCTGGGGCAATCCGATCGCGAGGCGCTGAGAAGGCTGAAGCTGCGAGCCTGTGATGCGGTTATCGGCTCTTTCGACAAGCAGCTGGACGAGCATGGTTCGGAGGAACGAAGCGAGCTGATCAGCCATTACCATTTTATAAAGGAAAAGCTGCAAAAGCCGAGATCGCCGAAAAAGGATGGAGGCGACGCCGACGTGCAGCGCGATTTGCATTGGGTTGCGATTCAGGCGGAGCGAGTCGAGGTGCAAAGCTTGTATGAGCGCGGGGAAATCAATCGGGACATTGCCAATAAGCTGCGGCAGTTTATCCGCAACCGCGAGGCGTCTATTTTGGAGGAAGGATAACAAGCTGGCTGATCGGTCAGGAGTCCGGGCCTGTTCCTCATGCGAGAGCTTGGCAGCTGCCACTATTTTCTGGTATTGTTTAAGCCATACGATGTCGCTTTGAACGGCTGATATTTTGATCAAGTGAGTGAGGGTGTTAACGTATGGCGTTGCTGCAAAATTGGATAGAACAAATAAAGCATATGGATTTGGAGCATTTGCAGCGAACGCTGGAAAGCTATCGGGAATTCGGACCGCTGCTTGGCATCCTTTTACCCCTGCTGGAAGCCTTTCTGCCTTTTCTGCCTCTGCTGGCGATTGTGGCGGCGAATGCGAATATTTTCGGCCTATGGTTCGGCTTTCTCTTTTCGTGGATTGGCGTTTCCGCTGGGGCCATCGGCGTCTTCTGGGTCGTGCGCAAGCTCGGGAAAAATGTCAAAGCCAAAGTCGAGCGGCGCTTCCCGAAATCCGGCCGCTTCTTCGAATGGATTGAGCATCGCGGTTTTACGCCGCTGTTCCTGCTCGCCTGCTTTCCTTTTTCACCGTCCTCGCTCATTAATATTGTGTCGGGCTTAAGCGCTGTGCCATTTCGCACGTTCATCATCGCCACCTTGCTCGGCAAGGCGGTCATGATTTTATGCGTATCGCTGCTCAGCTTTGATATTGGAAATTTCGCGCATGAGCCTTGGCGCATCGTCGTCGCCTGCATCGTCATTGTGCTGATGTGGTTCGGCGGCAAGCGGCTGGAAAAACGATATATTCATTAGCACTCATATATATTCCCTTTCGAGGCATGCTATAGCAGAATGACCCGCCGTCATGTTGGACGGACTATGCATGCCAGGAAAGGGAGATACGATGAACGAACAGCAGTTGGACCAGGAGCAGCAGCATCAACACAATGAGATGGAGCCGATGTCGGGCGAGCCTGTAGAAGTGGCGGGTGTATACCGCAATGAGTGGAATCGTGAAGAGAAACTGGAGCGCGGCGAGGTGTTTCCAGCCGATCCCCAGATGGGGACGGCAACTTGGCGGCTGGTGGAGCTGGACTTCGACAACCATCATGAAGGGCGGACCGATCCGCGGCTCATTCCCAAAGACGATGACAATGATCCCGAAGCCCATATGCAGCATCCAAGACGCCATAAAGGCAGCAATAAGACCGAATAGCGTATGGATTGAGATTGACTTACAGCAGCTCTGTGAAAAATAGCCATGCAAAAGAAACCGCCTCTTCGTCAAATGATCAATCATTTGAAAAAGAGACGGTTTTTTTGTTACTCCTGGGCGCTGACCTTAGCCTCTCTGCCGCTCGCGTTCGTTTCCGCTTTCCATTCCTCGGTCGACATGCCGCGCTGCTGAACCTGATCCACGAGCTTCTCCAGCCTCCGCAGATGGTAGGCATATTCGAATATAGCCGACGCGACGAACACGAGCCGCTTATGCTCGTCCCGCCCCTCGCGGAAATAATCCGTCAGGTCGGTAATCAGGCGCGCTTCACGTTCCTCCTCCGGCTCGAAGCTCAGGTTCGGCTTCATCTTGCCTTCGATTTTCAGCAATATCGATTCGTGGTATTTCGTCAGCTCCTCGATCTGGTTATCGAAGCGCTGCGCCCATTTCCCCGCACCGGCGGCGGCAAAATAATGCTCCTCTACAACCTCAAGCAGATCAACGCCCTTTTGCAGCGCCTTAATCGTCTGCTTGGAGACGAGCAGCTGTCTGGCATGGCTTTTTTTGGCATGGGCGAGCACCTTGCGCTCTTCCTCAAACAAGGTGTAGCGATCCTCCAGCTTGCGCACAGATACATGCAGCGTTTCCTTCTCCTGCCGGAACACGCTTTCCTTCATCTCGTTCGAAACCGCCGTTCGCAGCAGCAAAGACATTTGCCCATAAGCGAGATGCACCTGCTCGGTAAATTGCTTGCGCGGGCGTGGGGGAAATACGAGCACATTAATCGTAAAAGCGGCCCCCATGCCGGTAAGCACCATTAAAAATCGCTGCAGCGCCACATCTAATCCTTGTCCATGCGCTTCCATAATAGCGATAACCATGACGAGGGTCACTCCGATGGTCGCTTCCATCTTCAGCCGGATACAAATAAGGATAACAGCGATACAGACGAGCCCCACCGCAATCGGCGTATGGCCGAATACCTTCATCGCAGCAAGCGCGATTCCTGCGCCAAGCAGGTTCGTCTGAACCTGATCGAGAATTTGCTGCCAGGAACGGTAGATGGAAGGCTGAATGGTTAAAATAGCAGCTACTGCCGTAATGAGGCTGGACGGAAAGCCGAAAAACTGGCTCAGAAAAATCGCCAGCGTAACGGACAAGCCGGTCTTCAGCACGCGAGCTCCAATATTCATTTGCTGTCCGCCTCCTCCAGCTGCAGCTCCGTCTCCGCTGCCTGCACGCCATTCACCCATAGCGTAATGCGGTGAAGCCCTGGATAATGCTTGCGCGTCGTCAAATCGGCGAAGCGGTGCACACGCGACAGCGCGACTTCCGCTCCTCCCCCATACTCGCGGTCAGACAGCAGGAAACGCTTCTGGGAAGGCTTGCCTGAAGCTTTAATAAAATCAATGCCGTATTCGATCCGCAGCTTGAGTGCGTCTCCATCCCGCAGCTTCATCTCGCAGCTAAACCTCGCCTCTTCGCCAATATGGACGACCGCAGGCACTGCCCGAAGCTCGGCATGCACCGTCAATGGTACGCGCTCCTCGCCCTCTTCGCCTTCTCCAGCTGCATAGCCGAACAGCTCCATCAGCGCCGGATTAGCCTGCTTGACTAGCGTGCGGCAGCCACGCCGAATAATCCAGTCTGTCAGCGGATTGTCGCCCGACCACCGCTGGGCCAGCGCAACGACCACATCGGGATGGTCTTTGGCGATGTCATTGAGATTGTTCGCCACGCTTTTGCGGACGTACAGCGAAGGATCGGCCTTCAGCTTGTCCAGCAGCGGAAGGATCGGCTGTGGATCGCGCTTGAACATCGGCAGCGCCTGCGCCCAAGGCAGACGCGGGCGCGTCCCTTCGCTCGCCAGCCGGCGTACATGCTCATCCTCATCGTCCGCCCATATCAGCATTTGCTGCATCATGCGCTCTGGCTCAGCAAGCAGAAAGGGGCGCACGGCAAACTCCCCCGTCGAATAACGGGTGAACCGTGCCAGCGCCTGCATCGACCGGTCAAAGTGCTCCGGTGCCATTCCGTACACCTCCACAAAATCCGGGAAGAAAATATAAGGCAGGCCGCGGCACTGCGAGTCGATCTGCATCAGCACATCAAGCGCGGCCTCGTAATCACTTGGAAGGAAATCGCCCAGTGCTTCGGTAATTCGGCGCGAGCGCGCCTTGAGCGCCAGCTCCTCCCATTCTCCAGCCCGCACTGCCGCCGCAAAGCCTGCCAAGTCGAAAGTCGGCAAAGCCGAGCGCACCATCGCTCCGAAATTTTCTATAAATAAGCCATCGTATAAGGCTTTTAGCGGTTCTGCCATCGTAAGCTCCTCCAGTATAATCATTCATGCTCCATCTATTATGCCATAACCCGCAACCGGAAGTAATAGCAACTAATCAAACCGCCTAGCCCTGTCTTTCTATTGAAAAAAAGCCTGCCCGCCGCGTCATAAACTCGCGGCGGGCAGGCTGCTGCCTTTTGCTATGGCGCTTCTGGGCTCGGCACCTTTACTTCGGCGCCATTAGGGTGTGTATGCAAACCGGAGTAGCCCTGCTACTCCTTGCCCAGAGCCTAATCGAGGCCAAGCTCATCTGACGCTTCAAGGCTTGAGAAACGAAGCGTGCGATTGTTACTGAGAACACTGTGACGGAGCCGCTTTGGCTGCGACCGCGCAATTCGGGACGCTCGCTCCTTTTTTGGAGGATTGAGGTTCCGCTATTCTTGCTTTTGACCCGATTTCAGGCCATAAGCGGACAGGAAATCCGTTATCGTGCTCATCATCCCTTGAAATTGGCTAAAGGCAGCGCATTAGCGGCTCCTGAGTCCGCCACCTGTGTCTTTCCTGGTGATTCAGTTGAAATAGCGGCTGCTCTGTCCGCCAAGTCTATCTTTGCGCTGGGAGTAACCCCCTGAAACGATGAATAAGAAGCTGACTTTTTCGCTTGTCGGTTAAGCGTGGCGCGCGATTATTTTTTCGAGCTGGCTCGCAATCGCTTGCGTACCAGCTTGCAGATGCTCCTGCGTAAAAGCGACGCGGACGAATGTTTCGTCTGTATTCATCGCTTCAGCGAAGAAGCCGCCCAGACCGCGCGCTTTGCGGTCGATTTGCAGCAGCAGCTCCACCTGATGGGCATCTGGATAGAAAATAACCTCCAGCTCATCAAGCTTGCCGCGGAACGGCCCTCCAGCCGGTACAAATTCCAGCTCTTGTACGAAAGGCAGCGAGCGTCCCAAACGCGAAGCGTATTCGCAATCTGCTTCACGCAGACGGAACCCTAGCTGCTCCACCGCTCCCAGCACCATGCCCATCGCTGCATTAGGCACGACCTCAATGCGATCGTTATCGCCGGGATCGATGGCGCCGCGAATGTCGAGCTCGGTTTTCACCCATATTGGCGTTTTCCCTAATGTGAGCGGAGTTTGGAAAGGCAATTGAAAGGAAAAAGGCACTTCGCGATTTTCACCGGCTTTCAGCTCAAACGGCTGGCTGACCGGATATTTTCCAATGACGCAGTTATGTCTGTGCTTCTGGTCATTGCTCTCGCGGATGTATTCGGTCATTACGGACAGCTCAATCTTCTCAATGCGCTGCTCCACGCTGCCGCCGCGAATTTGCACGACGCCGCGCACTTCTTCACCTGGCGCATAACGGGACTTTTCCAGCAAAGTATCAATTTTTGCCGAGCCAATGCCAATGCTTGCTAATAACCGATTAAACATAAGAACACCTCACCGAATAATTTTTTTCTCGCTATTCGGTTGTACGTCGAGCCGTATCCTCGCGTTGCAAAAATTGTGCTGTTTATTATTCATGCCTTTTCTTCCGGGTCCTTGCGGTAGGGAAACTGAATAATAAAGGTCGTACCTTGCCCCATAATACTGTCCGCCTTGATGCTGCCGAGATGGTTGTCGACGATTTTGTAGGTGACCATTAGGCCAAGCCCCGTCCCTCTATCCTTCGTTGTATAAAATGGCTGGCCAATCTTGGACAGCTGCTCCTTCGCAATGCCAGGACCCTCATCCTGAATGCGGATGATGATTCGCGCCTTCTGCGCAAGCTCAAGCGTAATGCGAATGAGGCCGCCGCTTGCCATCGCCTCGATTGCATTTTTGATGACATTGATAAATACCTGCTTGATTTGATTTTCCACGCCGAAGACGTAAAGCGGCTCCGCAGCCATATTCACCCGGATTTCAATATTGTGCATTATGGCCTGCGTCTCCAGCAGCGTCACCGATTCCGCCATAATCTGGCGCACATCCCGGTAGCACAGCTGATAAGCCTGAGGCTTGGACAGCATCAGCAGCTCGCTCACAATGGATTCGATCCGTATCAGCTCGGATTTCATAATGTCATAATAATTATTGTTGCTGCGCCCAGAGGCAATGAGCTGCAGAAAACCTTTCAGCGAGGTGAGCGGATTGCGAATTTCATGGGCAATTCCCGCAGCCAGCTGGCCTGCAATATACAGCTTCTCAGAATTAATCAGCAGCTCCTCATTCTTTTTGCGCTCCGAAATATCGCGGATAATGACTTGATAAGCAAGGCTGCCCGTGTGGCTTGTGCTCGTTCGAACCAATTCCGTATGCAGCAGCTTGCCATGCACCGTTCTCCACTCCAGCTCGACTGGCTTTTGGCGCAGCAAATCCTCATTTTCCTCCTCGCCTAGCAATTGACGAATTTCCTCATGATGCTTCTCATGAAGAAAATTGTAGATCGACTCGCCGATGATTTCATGCTCGCTGTCTGCCTCAAACATCCGCAGTCCGGAAGGATTGAAATATTGCCACTTCCCCGCTTTGATAATCGCAATCGTATCCAGGGAGTTTTCGACCAGCAGCTTGTAATTCGCATCGACCATGCTGTATTTGCGGCTGATCATCCAGGTGGACAAGCAGAAGCTCAATATGAGCATCGTTGCAATGCCGAGCAAAAACGACATAAGCATCATCGAGTCGTTCATGCTATCGGTCGTGTAGATGTTCCAATACTCCACCTTCATCGCCTGCATGCCAATCGTGTGCATAACAATCATCGACAGCCCCAGAATGAGGCTGCTGATCAGCTTGCCATCCTTGCCCCTGCTTTCATACAAATTAAAGGCGACCAGCGCTCCGAAAAAAGCAACCATGATCGACACCATGAACAAATAGCGATCCAGCTCATAGCTTTTCACCTGACTCCCCAGCAGGTTGAAATAATGCAGCATCGTTGAGCCAACAGCAAGCAGCAGGCTGCTTAACGCCCTTCTAACCGGCCCGGGCCAGACAGATTCGTATACCGATATCGAAACATAGGTAAGAGCCATGCAGCACAATAAAGTGTAAAGCATAGTCCAATCCAGAACTAATGGATAAGTCGAACCGAATATGGCTAGCACATGCATCGCCCAAACCCCTAGCCCAAATACGAAAGAGCTGCCAAACTTGCGGCTAAACGCTACTATTTTTTTGCCTGACGGCGGGTAGCCAATCATGCTGAACAGTGTAAAACAGGCAAAGCAAACAATCATAAATGAAAACAGTGTAAAAAAGGGATTCCCTATAACGAATTGGTGATTCATAAAACTCCTCAAATATCCAGTAATTTACTCACAATACTGAAATTCGACAATATCCAATAAAATCCTCTCTTTTTACATATCTTTTTTCACAAAAAAAGCAGAAAATGATGCAAAATGACGAACAAGAGTCGCTCCCAGACTGGGAAGTCATGGCCTTTTTTCAAAAAAACACATCGTGCCTCTGTCAATACCTGTATTCGGAATGGCAAAGAAAATTGTTATTTTATGTAATTTTAGTATTATCTTTTTATGCCGCTGCTTTAGGAATGGTGTTTCTGGCTTGTTTTATATACAATAAAGAGCAATCAGAGCTTTTGCATGGCTGCGTTTTGCTGCGCTCGCTAATGCGATTTTTCCGGGCAAGCTTATTTTATAAAGGAGAGATTTATGATGAAAATTGTACAGGAATTTAAGGAATTTGCGATTAAGGGCAACGTTATTGACCTGGCCGTCGGTGTCATTATTGGTGGAGCCTTCGGCAAAATTGTCACCTCGCTCGTGAACGACATTATTATGCCGCCGATTGGACGGGTTTTGGGCGGTGTCAATTTCAAGGACTTATTCATTAATCTCGATCCGAAGCATACGGAGCAATTGGAGGCTGCCGGTACTGTTATCCGATCGCTCGACGATGCATCCAAAAACGGCATTGCCGTTATCGCCTATGGTCAGTTTATTAATGTGATGCTGGACTTCTTTATCGTAGCCGTCTGTATTTTCTTCCTCGTTAAAGGCATTAATATGCTGCGCCGCAGCAAAACCGAGGAGGCTCCCGCCGAAGCTGCTCCTACGGAAAAAGACTGCCCTTACTGCTTGTCCAGCATTCCGCTGAAAGCGACTCGCTGCAAGCACTGCACGTCCCAGCTTGAAGCTGTCGATACAGGACGCTCTCACTAAGGAGCTGCGAGGAAATGAGTACCCGCTTTTGTCGACAAATTAGCGGTACTTTATTTCGTCGCAGTCTCTAAACGCGCAAACTGCCCTATCTTTTATACAAAGGAGTTCGTGCAATGACAGAGGAATATTTCGATATTTATGATGAGCAGATGAATCACATCGGTACAGCCACACGCTCGGAGACGCATGCCAAGGGCTACTGGCACCGCTCCTTTCACTGCTGGCTCACACGCAAGGAAGAAGCTCGCCGCTACGTCCGGTTTCAGCTGCGGCAGTCCAGCAAGGATACTTGTCCGGACTGCTATGACATTACCGTCGCTGGACATCTCTCGGCAGGCGAAACGATGCGCGACGCCGCACGCGAGCTGCAGGAGGAGATTGGCGTAACCGCCAGCTTCGACGACCTGATCCCGCTTGGGCAGCTGCGTGAGGATACCGTAGGTACGGCTGGCGGCGCCAGTTTCATCGACCGTGAGGTCAGCGATGTGTTCGGCTTCGTCTGCTCCTTGCCGCTGATGGAATTACAGCTGCAAGCCGAAGAGGTGGCCGGCGTGTACGAGGCCGACCTGGAAGAGCTGCTCCAGCTGTTCGAGCACGAGCGGTCGGAGCTCGTGGTATCAGGGGTAGCTGTAAGCCAGGACGGCGGGCAGACGCCTTCCGTAAGGAGCGTGCGGGTAGAGCAGTTCGTGCCGCGCCAAGCGGAATATTACGCAAGCGTAATGCGCGCCTTGCGCGATTGCACGTAGCCGCTAAAGCAGCGACGCCAGTGGAACGCTGCTGCCGCACAGAGCGGCTTTGATTTTGACTTTGAATCTGGCTGTTCTGGCTTTGGCTCTGGCTTTGCCTTTGGCCTTTCGCGTCAGCGCGTTGGCCCCAAGCATTTTCCCAGTTGCGATACCACTGGTCAATTAACCCGTGAATTTGATAAAACGTCGTATGGCGCGGCGCCAAGTCAAAGTCATTGATTTCCGGCTCGTTCATCAGCTGGGCAGAAATCATATGCATACAGCCATGAATGCCGCTGGATTCGATATAGCTGCCCAGCTCATCCAGCGTAGCAAAGGAGCGCGGATTATTTCGAATGCGATTTTCCGCAGCCGGATTATAGCAAGGAGCGCGGCGTATAGCTTCCGGGATTTCCGGCCACGCCGCAATCAGCCTAGTGTCATAGCCTTGGCTGTTATACCAGCTGTACACACGGTTAATGAAGTCGCGGTGAAAACGCATAAATTGATCACCGAACCCGCGAGGCGGAATGGTGCCGGGTATTACATGATGCGTATGGTGCCATACGGCATGCTCCTGGAGCAGCGGCGCGGGGAAATTCGGGATTAGCGGCATCGTTCGTCCCCTCCATTTATAGTTGTTGTCCATACTCGTTATGTCGGCCTAACCTTGCTGTCCTATCGTATGCTGATTCGCGAAGCGCGGTGACAGATTATCAAGCTATGGAAACACGTTTGAGCCATAGAGCATAGCAAGAACCGCCAAGCCCTCGGAGGGGCTTGGCGGTTCTTGCTTATTTTGGCTTCTGCGTGCGACTAGAAACGGTTGCGGTTTTCTCTTCTGATACAAATGTCAAACGAGATTGTAACCGCGTGGTCTCTACCAAACGAACAGCAGATTCTAACGCAATCGGAACGATCTGTGCAGAAGAAGTGAACGACTCGGCAATCGCAGCCGATAATGTTCTGAACCGCCCGAGCATCGTGACAGCGGATCGCTCTGACCAGCCTCTCAGCAACCTCTTCATGCTCCAGTCTTTTGAAAATTTTGCTTAATTCTTTTCCTGCATCCTGAATTCCTTCAACTGCTGGATCTCTGCGATGACAACCATTACTTCTGTTATCATTTGCTGACTCTTGGCGTTGACAGGAACAAGAAGAAGTGCGAGCCCGTTTCGATTGGCGCGATGCTGATTTAATGTTTTTCACTTGAAACTTCGATTTTACTGACATATTAAATGCCACCTCTCTCATGGTTTCTGCTATATCATATTCAAATAGAGTAAAGAGGTATGGACATGTATTCCCCGACAAACACATATCTGCTATTCCTTAATTTCCGTATAGGCCGGCGATTAGCGGGACATATTAAATGGCATCACTGGAAATGGAGGAAAATTTGTGTTTATCCAAAAAACAATCTGCATCACAACGCTCTGCTTAGCGCTAGGAGGCGCTTCCCTTCCCTTAGCCCATGCCGCTGGAAAAACGGTACCCTCTGAGGAAATCAAGCTCGACCTCATTAATAGCAAAGGAGCCGTCATCGGCAAAGCAACCCTGCAGGAGCAAGCTGACGGTGTACATATCCGCCTTGCGGTGGACCAGCTCGCACCGGGCATGCACGGCATTCATTTTCACGAAACGGGGAAGTGCGAGGCTCCCGAATTTACGACCGCTGGGGCGCATTTCAATCCGCTAAGCAAGCAGCACGGATTCAGCAACCCCAAAGGCTTCCATTCTGGCGATTTGCCGAATATTCAAGTTGACGCGTCTGGAAAAGTAGAGGCCGAAATCATTTCGAAAAATGTGACGCTCGCCAAGGGCGAACCTAACTCGCTAATAAAATCAGGCGGCGCTGCTCTGGTTATTCACGAGAAAGCGGATGATTACGTCACTGATCCTTCCGGCAATTCCGGCGCTCGCATCGCATGCGGTGTGATTAAATAGCGATAATAGGATGCTGGATGAAAAACGGGTTAATACGTTACGATGAAACAAATCATTACACGATACTCCAACCGTATGAAAAAAGCGCGGGCTCTGGGTTTTCAGAGCACCGCGCTTTTTTCATTTACATAACGATGAATAAACTGTTCCATCACGTCCTTCTCTCCATTCATAATTGAAAGGCAGACCCGCATCCTTCTTAAAAACCAGCATCATCCCCGCCCCTCCCGCATATAGCTTAATTTAGGATGAGACTCCCTGCTGGCATGCTGCGGGGCAAAGGAGCGATGTTCATATGTCAGAGCAATCAAAGGCAGCGGAGCAAGCGGCAGCTGTGTTGTACCAGGCAGAGCCTGCACATACAGCTATGGTGCAACAGGTGCAAGAGCAGATTCATCGTCTGTGCCACGGACATATGCATAGGCCTGTGCGCGTGCATACGATGGATGGCCATGTATACGAGGGCTATATTGCACATGTGGACCGCTGCCTGCTGTATTTGCACTGTACCGTGCAAGACCCGCGCGCCTTCATTCCTCCACAAAACGCCATTCTTCCACTCGTTCTCTACGAGCTGCTTGTCATTACCCTGCTTTACACCTAAAACGCTGTTCTTCTCCCGTTCATACCCCCATGCTATAATAGTCACAACTTAGGGGGATGAATATGCAAATTATCGCAATGGTTACGATGCTGCTTGATCATATTGGATTGATCTGGTTCCCCGAAGATGATACATGGCGAATTATTGGCAGGCTTGCTATGCCGCTTTATGCTTATGCGCTTGTCATTGGATATTTCCGCACCAAAAACATAAACCAATACTTATGGCGGATGACGGCCATTGCGGCTTTGTCGCAAATCCCATATTCTCTAGCCTTCGCCACTTGGGAAATTAACACCGTGGGCACTCTGCTCGTTTGTCTCGTGTCCCTGAAGCTTCTGGACCAGTTGAGATCGAGTCCTGCCCTTCAAGTATCACTGGCTGCCTTCCTGCTGCTGCTGCTCGAAGTCATTCCATGCAGCTACGGCGCTTATTTGCTAGTGCTCGTCCTCATCTACCGTTATGTCCCGAAACACGGTATGGCTCCGGCCCACCTGCTGCTCAACCTCTTTTATTTATTCTACATGGGCTGGAGCATTCAGATGTTCAGCGTTGTCGCAACCTTGCTGCTTGCCTACTCGCCAAGCATGCTGCAAGCAGCCGATACCATCAAAATTCCTCGCAGCCTTTGGCGCAGTTTTTACCCGTTGCATCTTGCCATTATTGCAGCACTGCAGTATGTAATCCTAGCTGGAAAGTAGCATTTTCCAGCTGACACAATGTGTTAGAAATATATAAGCAAATTAAACAATATTCTTACGGCTGTTTCATAAGCGGCTAAAACGTTTAGGATAGAATAGGAAAAAACGATCGGAGGTGGACAAGGTCATGATGAAAATCATTACCTTCAAAAGTCGTTCTGTACCTGTTTATTATACTAACGAACAAGCCGCATCAGTTGAGCAGCTTCATCATAAACTGCGTGAAATGGAACTCAATTTCGACTTTCGAAAAAAATGGAAACGGATCTCTAAAGTTGAAGTCGTACGTGAGGTTGCTATTTTTCAATACAGCGATGGTACTAAACTTTATCTGGAAGTTAGCTAAACACCCTCTAGCCCCCACTGGACTAAAAGGAACATCATCCCCAACCTAAACAAGCGTAAACGATTTTTTCGCTTTTTATCGACGAAACCGGTACGCGATGGAACCGAAGCATATACGGATCGCATCACTCATTTATTCCAATCGTTTAGAAAAGCCTCCTACCGCTGCGATAGTGGATTTGGAGGCTTTGTTGCGTTTAGAACCATGATCTTTATTCTAATAAAAAAAAGAGCCTGCCCTATCGCTTTCGCTTGGGCAAGCTCTATCTCAGAAGACTATGCGCCTGTTCGTTCAGGCTTGCGAATCATCGATAAATCCAGCATATCTGGCTGTGCGGGCTGGCCCAGCAAATATCCCTGCATGTAATCGCAGCCCCAGTCTCGCAGCAGCTCATACTGCTTCACATATTCGACTCCTTCAGCAATGACGCTAATGCCCAGCTTATGCAACAGCCCAATCATTGCCTCCACGATATGATGCTCAGCGCCTTCCTTATCGATTTCTCTAACAAAGGAGCGATCCAGCTTCAAAGCATGAATCGGCAGCAGCTGCAAATTGGCCAGCGACGAGTGCATGGAACCGAAATCATCCAGCGCGATCAGCACACCGCTTGCATGCAACCTAGTCAAGGCTTTAATGGATCGCTCGCATTTCGCATAATTATAGCCCTCTTTGATTTCCAGCTGCAAACGATGCGGCGGTATTCCGGTCTCCTCCAGCGTATTTAGCACCATGTCAGCATAGGCGCAGTCTGCCAGCTCTGTCGGCGAAATATTGACGGACATGACCAGTGCAGCTTGGTCCGGCAGGCTGGCCAGCATGCGGCAGGCCTGCTTGATCACCCAGGCGCCAATTGGCAATATCATGCCGTTTTTTTCTGCAAAGGGTATAAATTCAGCTGGTTGAATGTTGCCAAGCTCTGGATGATTCCAGCGCAGCAGCACTTCGAAGCCCCGCAGCTTACCCGTTTTCACTTGATAGATGGGCTGGTAGTTCAAGTGAAACTGCCCTTTGTACAGCGCCGTTCGTATGGCAGCCTCCAGCTCAAAATGCCGATTAATTTGCTCTGTTTCCGCCCGCGAATAATAGGAAATCTGGCCTTCTCCCTTTAAAACACCGCTATACAGTGCTGTTTCCGCATGGCAAATGAGCTGCTCGCTTGTCGTACCATCCTGCGGGAACAGGCTCACGCCAATGCTGGCAGTTAAATGATAACGATCGGAGCCAGAGCCTACGGGCTGCTGCACCATTCGTTTGAAACGTTCTAGCAGGCTATATCCATCCGCTTGATTAGCATCCAGCACCACAGCAACCAAAAAAGTACTGTCGCTCATTTGCCAAATTGCAGCCCGGTCCGCTCCAGCCGCCACCAGCCGCTCTTCAATCTGCTGTATCACCTCGCTACCATAGTCCAATCCTCGAGCTCCGATGATGCGGTAAAAATGGTCAAGCTGCACCAGCACCGCGGCAAGCTTATGGCTTGCATTTTGCACTCGCAGCAGCATGTGGCCCAGCTCGCGGCAGGCATTCAGCTTTGCAGGCCATAATGCAATGACTTGTTCCTTCATATTTCCCATCCTTCGATCCAATAGTAAGTTAAATCTATGTTCTCATACAATAATTAGGAAATTTCAGCAATTACCTTTAGATAGTTGTTAGAATGTCATTTTCCATACAAAAAACCGTCTGCATAAGCCAGACGGTCCCTAAAAAATGCATGCTATTATTTCTCCTGGCTGACTGAGGAATTCTGGGCTGTGTACTTGTAGCCAAAGCCCCAAACCGTTCGAATCAGACGAGGCTCCTTTGGATTTTGCTCGATTTTTTTCCGCAGATTCACAATGTGTACATCAATAGCACGGTCGGTGACAAAGGAATCAAAGCCGCGAATGGCATTGATTAACTCTTCCCTGCTGAATACCTTGCCTGGATACGCCAAAAATAGCTTCATAATTTCATATTCCGAAAATGTTGTTTCTACCAGCATGCCTCTGACAAGCAGCAATCTCCGTTCAAAATCAAGCTGGATCGGATCCCGCTCCTCTTCGCCTTGCTCTTGCTCAACCTCTGCTCCGGCCGGCTTAATATTAGCTCTGCGAATCAAGGCCTCGACTCTCGCCGTCATCTCGTGCATGCTGAATGGCTTGCACATATAATCGTCTGCACCAGACTTCAACGCCAGCACTCGTTCTGACACTTCATTTTTCATGGATAAAATCATAATAGGCACATTCGAACGCTCGCGAATCAATGCACATATCTCCATCCCATCCATATCCGGGAGCATAAGATCCAGCAAAACCAAATCAGGTTCGAATTCCGAAATAATACGCAAGCCGTCATTTGCCAATCCCGCTTGTTTGACAGAATAGCCTTCCTCTGACAAATACATAGACAGCATATCACTCATCATGACGTCATCTTCTATAACTATAACTTTATACACTGGCGTCACCCCTTATTGGGATTGAAGATTTCTGTCGAATTTAGTCTGTCTTCTTACTATACAATATAGCTGTGACAGACTACAATAATTTGTTAGAGAATTGTTAGGGTTTTTTGTCGAACTTTTGTCACTTGTCTTGTTGCAAACATTTGAGCAAATGTGTCAATTCTTCTTCCAGATTTGTCAGCCGCTGGCTCCATTCCTGCTCATCTATTTCCTCCTGATTGAACAGCAGCTCCAGCTCTGTCGCCGCATTCGCCACTTGATAAGCGGATAAATGGCTAGCCGCTCCCCTAAGGGTATGCACGAGACGCTTGGCGGTCACGAGATCCCTCTCTGTCATTGAAGCGATTAATCTGTCGATAAATGAAGGGTAATCGGCTTGAAATTGTTCTAACATATGCATCAAAATCGGAAGCTTGCCATTCACTCTGGCGAGCGCCTCCGGCAAATCTACTCCCGGAATGACCGGCAGCGAGGAATAAGCCGTCTGTTCATATTGCGGCTGCACATGGGGCTCATCCTCCCATAACGTCGATACCGGCAATATACCCGTCTGATTCAACCAGTGCGAGAGTACGGAATGGAGAAAGCCGGCGCTGATCGGCTTCGTTATAATATCATCCATGCCAAGCTGCCTGTACTGCTCATGATCGGCGCGCAGCACATTGGCGGTAACCGCAATAATCGGCAGCCCATCATATTTGGGATTGGCCCGAATAAATCGCGTCGCCTCCATGCCATCCATTTCCGGCATATGAATATCCATGAGAATGAGATGCCATTCCTCCCGCTCCAGCATTTCCAGCACCTCATGACCATTTTCGGCCAGACCTACTTCGTAGCCCCGTTCTTTTAACATTTCCAGAGCGACGATTTGATTGATTTTATTATCTTCGGCAAGCAAAATTTTCGCATTGCGCCCTTCCCGCTGTTCAACGGCCACTTCGCTCATCGCCCGGTTCCAAGGGGGAATAAAGGAACGCTCCGTCAAAACTCCTCTCAGGCCGTTAAGCATAGCTAACCGGGTAACCGGCTTTGTAAGCAGGGCAAGCGGACGATCCTTTTCTGGCATTTGCAGCATTTCGTCCCGCCCGAATGAAGTCGTCAGCACAGCCGTCTTCACGCCTGCCGCCACAGCCTCCTGATGGAACTCAAGCCAAGTTTCCGCCCCGTACATATCAGGCATTTCCATATCGAGCAAAATCAGCTTCGGCATCGCTCCGGCACCGATTCGGCGCAGCCGCTCCCGCGCTGTCTTCCAGGAAGCGAAGGGAACCGGGGCCATTTCGAACGATTCCAGCCTTTCGCACCAATGGTGGCGCATCATTTGGCTGTCCTCCACGATCCACACCGGCTGTCCAATCATCTCCTCGCCTAGCTCCATGCTGTAGGACGGCGCTTCTTCAAGCATAGGGAATGTAATGACGAAGCTGAATTTACTGCCGCGGTCAGCCTTGCTCTCCGCGATGAGATTTCCGCCCATCAACGTGACGAGCTTTTGGGAAATAACAAGGCCAAGCCCTGTGCCCCCATATTTCCTCGTCGTAGATCCATCCGCTTGGCTGAATGGCTGGAACAGCCTATCCAGCTGCTCCTCGCTCATGCCGATGCCTGTATCTTCAACGACAAAACGCAGCTGCACTTCCGCTTCACGAAGCTCTACCACTTCTAATCGAAGGCTGACATGGCCTTTTTTCGTAAATTTAATCGCATTGATGCATAGATTCAACAGCACCTGCTCCAGCCGCAGCAAATCCCCAAGCAGCGTGCTTGGCAGATTGTAAGCCGTATGGATCAAAAATTCGAACTGCTCCTTGCCGCCCATAAAGACGCTGAGCTGATCCGCTACCCGGCCAAGCAGCTCCTCCGGATGGAAAGCTAGCAGTTCAACCTCGATTTTCTCCGCCTCTACTTTGGAGAAATCGAGAATATCATTAATGATTCGCAGCAGTGACTCGGATGACGTACTGATTTTGTCCACATAATCTTTCTGCGAATAGGATAATCCCGTGCGCTTGAGCAGCTGGGTCAGTCCGATGATGCCGTTCAGCGGCGTTCGAATTTCATGGCTCATGAGGGCAAGGAATCTGCCTTTGGCCGCATTCGCCTCCGCCGCATCCTGCGACGCCTGAAGCAGCTCCTCCTGAATGATTTTTTGCTCCGATATGTCCCGTGCAATGCAGGAGAAATAATCCTCTCCTGTTCTGCGATTATGATGGGATACGAGCACGAGCGATACATGCTTCAATTGCTTTTTCTTCGTCAAAATTTCGACATTGCCTTCCCAATACCCGTACTGCTTGGCCAGCTCTGAGCCATTCATGAGATAAAAGAACATTTCACTGCTTAGATGCCCGCTCAGCGAAGAAAGATCCATTTCCTCCTCATGGATGCCGAGCATCTCCTTGCCCGCCTGATTAATGTAGATCATTTCACCCTGGGAATCGACCGAAGCGATCAAATCTTTGGCAGAGCCAACGATATCAAGCAGCCGATTGCGCGATTTTTCCACCTGCAGCTTGTCGGTTATATCCAGAAACATACCAACGGCTCCTGTAAATTTCCCATTTGCATCCCGCAGGCCATTCGTGCTGAGCAGGACGGGAATGCGTTTGCCATTTTTCGCAATAAAGGTCCATTCCCGCTCGTAGGAAAACTCGGCATTGCGCAGCTCCTTGAGCACATCCAGTCCCGGTATCACCTCGCGGCCCAATTTCTCCCTAAGCTCCTCGGCCGTTATCCGGATTTCCTCCATGTCCATGAACAGCAGCGGCGTCGCATGCCCCGACACTTCTTCTGTCTTATAGCCGATCATTTCCTCAGCCTTCTTATTGAGATAGGAAATACGGTAATGCTCGTCGAGGACGACAAAGGAATATTGATTTTGATTAATAATCGCTTCCAGCCGTTCAAACATTCTTCTTAGACGCACAACCATGACGTTCACCGAACGCGACAGCTTGCCTACCTCGTCCCCTGGCATTTCTGACAGATGCTCGGCATCAAACTGGCCAGCGGCTGCCTGTTCGGTGACGATCAATATATTTTTCAACCGATTTACCATATTGGCAAAAAAGAGATAGCACAGCAGCACAATGACAAGCTCTGAGCCAACGAGCGTCAGCAGAATGCTCAGCAGAACGGGCAGCGTCCCAATCTCCAAATCCGACATCGGCATTTCAAGCATAAAATGCCAAGCAGCCACACCATCCACCTTGGAGTGAAATACTGCGTATTCATTCATATTTGAGGAAATGATCTCCATGCCATCCTTATTGGACAGCAGCTTTTCATTCACCTGAATTTCCTGTAAATTCCCGTTCATCATGGCAGTCTGCGGCAATACCCCATCATCCGAACAGAACAATACTACGCCTTCCTCGTTATACAGCCAGAAGGTGGCTGCATCCGGCTTGTCCAATTGCAAATAAGGGATAATCATATCCATATCAATAGCTGCATAGACGATTCCGGCAATTTGATTTTCTTCATTGTAGACCGGAACGGCTATGACAAATTGTTCTTTTGGCGAAAGGCTTGTTTTGAAAGGATCGCTGATCAGCACCTTCCCTTTAATCGACGTCTGGAAGAAGGAATGGTTGCTCAAATCAAACGGCGTGCCATCCGTACGTATGGCCATGCCGTCCTTGCCCACAAAGCCAAGGGAGCGGAAGGCAAAGCCTGCCCGCACAAGCTCACGGTTAAAATAGCTGAGCTTCTCTTCGTCTTTTCCATAACGTACGACATCGGTTCGGCTAATGACCAATACTTCCGCCCGCCTGATTGCAAGCCAAGCAGACAGGTTATTCGCACTGCTGTTTAGTTGGCTTAATGTTTTCTCTGTTGCGGAATCAATCATTCCCTGTCTTAAGCCCATATAGTTAATAATGCCGGCAAACAGCAGCGGAATAAAGGTAATTAATACTATAACCAGAAGTCCCTTGACCCTAAGAGACGTGTTGTTCAAGCGGCTCACTTCCTATCCGACAAAGTTTGTCAGTTGTCCCGTTTATTATACAGCCTTTACGAAAGCGGGAGAAGCAAAAACGCCAAGGCGGAGGGCCCTGGCGTTCAAAAAAGACAATGGTTATTTTAGATGGTGCCTCATTGCTAAATTCGCTTGCCTTAATCTTTTAAAATCGATTCAATACGAGCCAGCTCATCGCTAGAGAAGTCAAGCGAGCTGAGTGCCGCAACGTTATCATCAATTTGCTCCACACGGCTTGCGCCGATCAATGCCGATGTTACCCGGCCGCCGCGCAATACCCATGCGAGCGCCATCTGTGCAAGCGTCTGCCCGCGCTCGGCAGCATGAGCGTTAAGCAGCTTGATTTTCTCAAGCTTGCCTTCCGTAATTTGATCGGATTGCAGAAATAAGCTTGGTCCTGCCGCGCGGGAATCCTGCGGGATGCCGTTCAAATAACGGTTCGTCAAGAGGCCGCCAGCGAGCGGCGAGAACACGATGGAGCCGATGCCTTCCGTATCAAGAACATCCTGCAAGCCATCTTCAATCCAGCGATTGAACATCGAATAAGAAGGCTGGTGAATGAGGCAAGGCGTGCCAAGCCGCTGCAAAATAAGGGAAGCTTCAGCCGTCTGCTCCGCACTGTAGTTGGACAAGCCAACATAGAGCGCCTTGCCTTGGCGAACGATATGGTCAAGCGCAGCCATCGTTTCTTCAAGCGGCGTGTTCGGATCTGGACGATGATGATAAAAAATATCTACGTATTCCAGCCCCATACGCTTAAGACTCTGATCAAGGCTCGCCACCAAATATTTGCGCGAGCCCCACTCGCCGTAAGGGCCTTTCCACATATAATATCCGGCTTTTGTGGAAATAATAAGCTCATCGCGGTAAGCAGCCAAATCCTGCTTGAGCAGTTGGCCGAATGTCTCTTCAGCAGAGCCAGCAGGCGGCCCATAATTGTTAGCAAGGTCAAAATGGGTAATGCCCAAATCGAAAGCGCGGCGAACCATCGCCCGTCCATTTTCCAGACGATCCGTACCGCCAAAATTGTGCCAGAGGCCCAGTGATACTGCCGGAAGCAGAAGTCCGCTGCGGCCGGTACGATTGTATTTCATCCCGTCATAGCGGGAATTTGCAGGCAAATACGTCATCGATTAACATCCTCTCTACTATTAAAATTAAAAGTTGGAAACTTTCATTTTATACTTCAAACCAAATATAAAGCGCTTGCCTCCTTCATTGTACACCGCTAAGACGCATGGCGCAAAAAAGCAGCTCCTGCTGAAATCCCTTTATTTTTATTTAAGATTAAGGTTTTTTAACCTGAGTTTTGTTATAGTAGGTTAGACAAGCGTAAACGGTTACGGTGAGCTGGCCTTGATCACCGCAACGTTTCGCGAAACCATTATAAAAAGCGTGTAAGATGATGAAGGGAGTTTGAAGAATGGATAACCAAGAATCGCAGCGTAAAGAAGAAGAGTTAAAAAATGCTGCGGAGCAAGAAACCAACACACACGAGGACAATCAACATACGACTGAATCAACAATAGCTTCACCGAATGCGGCAGGAGGGGCGCCTTTGGGTGGATCAACTCCCCCGCCACCCCGTAAAAGCGGCAACGGAGCATGGATTGCACTTTCAGCAGTTTTAGCTATTTTGCTAGTAATCGTCGCTATTAAACCGGTATTCGGCGGTGGCAACAATGCAGCCGTTGCAACGGTTAACAAAGTCGACATTACGAAAGAAGACCTTTATGAGGAAATGCTGAAATCAGGCGGTAAAACAACGCTCGACAATCTGATTACACAGCAGTTGATTACGCAAGAAGCTAAAGCTTCCAATGTTACGGTTACAGAAGCAGATATCGATGAAGAAATTAATACGCTGAAAGCAAGCTTCGGCACGGACGAGCAGTTCAACGCCGCGCTGGCACAATACGGCGTAACGCTGGAGAGCCTGCGTAAAGATGCTGAGACGCAAGTGAAAATCCGCAAGCTGCTTGAGCCATCCATTACCATTACCGATGATCAAATTAAAGAAGCTTATGAGCAAAACAAAGCTTCCTACGGCACAGGCGAAGAAATTAAAGCTTCGCACATTCTGGTAGCTACGCAAGAGGAAGCAGACGCTATTTTGAAACAATTGAAAGATGGCGCTGACTTCGCAACGTTGGCGAAAGAAAAATCAACCGATACAGGCACGAAAGACAATGGCGGCGATCTTGGCTTCTTCGGCAAAGGCGTCATGGACCCTGCTTTCGAGGAAGCAGCCTTCGCACTGGAAGTTGATCAAATCAGCGACGTCGTTAAATCGAGCTTCGGTTTCCATATTATTAAGAAAACCGGCTTTAAAGCGGCAACTTCCCCGACTTTTGAAGAGAAGAAGGAAGAAATCCGCAAGCAGCTGCTGAATCAACAAATTCAAGAGAAATCAGCTACTTGGATTCAAGAGATTCGCGACAAAGCAACGATTACGAATACGCTCGAAGAGAAAACAGAAGAAGAAACAGACGCAAGCGCTAATCCAGACGCAGCTGTTTCTCCAGAAGCAAGCGCAGCACAATAAGCCCAACCGAATAAGGTTAACGCGCTTATGAACGTGCTTATGAATTAAAAAAAGATCGCTGTCCGCCAGGCTTAATGCCTTTGGGACAGCGATCTTTTTGGTTTTCAGCCGTTATGATATGGGCCGCTTTGATGCTCTGATGCACAGATGCCCAACACAAACCCTAGCTTAGCTTTGTAGACAAAATCAAGCTGTACAGCCACCCGTTTAGCTTTGCAAGGCAGCCCCTTTGCTCACGGTCACTTCTTTGCCGCTGGCCTTCAGCCGCTCTACCACTTTATTGAGTGCCAGCTGCGCCGTATGATCCCAAATGCGCGACTGGCTAAGGTCGATATGAATTTCGTCAGCTTTGCAGTCCAGCTCGATTAGTTCTTCAAGTCCAGAGGACGAAGCGAAAAACAGCTGTCCATACACCCGATAAGTCCGCTTGCTGCCTTCCCATTCGCTATGGATGTGCAGCTTGCGCGACACCGACACAACGAACCATACGAAGCTGATGAGTACGCCAACCAATACGCCAGCAGCCAAATCATGCGTGAACAGTACAGCAGCAACTGTCGCTACCATAACGACCGTTTCGGCAAGCGGCACACTGCGCGGCTTGAACACCGAGCGCCAATCGAAGATCGCGATACAGACCATAATCATAATGCCGACCAGCGCCGCCATCGGCACCTGCGCCAGCACATCGCCGAACAGAACGGCGAGCAGCAAGAGGAACAAGGCGGAAACGAGCGTAGACAGCCTATGCTTCCCGCCCATTTTTACATTAAGCACCGATTCCGCAACGAGCGCGCAGCCCGCCATACCGCCAAAGAAACCCGCGACAACATTCGCGACGCCTTGTCCGCGCATTTCCTTATTTTTGTCCGTACGCTCTCCGGTCATCTCATCGAGCAAATTATGCGTCAGCATCGTCTCCGTATATCCAACGACAGCTAGCGACAAGGAATAAGGAAAAATGATTGCTAGCGTCTCCCAGCTAAGCGGAATATTCGGCAGCAGAAACGATGGCAGCGAAGCATCAATTGCGCCAACCCGGGTAACACCGCCCATGCCGAACACCCATACGGCGAACGTTAGCACGACGACCGCCACCAGCGGCGATGGAATCGCTTTAAAATAACGCGGGAGAAAATAAATAATCGCCAGCGTCGCCGCGACTAACGCATACATCAGCCACGACTCGCCCTGAAAATAACGCAGCTGCGACAGGAGGATGAGAATCGCCAGCGCATTAATAAATCCGGTCAGCACGCCCTGAGGCACATATCTCATCAGCTTGCCCAGCTTAAATACACCCATTAAATATTGCAAAATTCCGGTCAAAATCGTAGCTGCAAACAAATATTCGATGCCATGCTCCTTTACAAGCGTCAGCATCAGCACCGCCATCGAGCCTGCGGCTGCGGAAATCATGCCGGGACGACCGCCAAGAAACGTCGTAACGAGCAGGATACAGATTGAAGCATAAATTCCGACAACAGGCGGTACTCCCGCCATAAACGAAAAAGCCAGCGAATCCGGCACCAGTGCTAGCGTCGCCGTCATGCCCGCCAGCACATTCACCCGCACATCGGTCATCCACTGTCGTTTCCAAGATAAACTGCTCATACCCTTTTCACCTAATATCCTTCGCCTTTGCCGCCGTTCGCGATGGCGACGCTTGCGCTTGCACCAATGCGGGTGGCGCCAGCAGCAAGCATTTTGAGCGCGGTTTCCAAATCTCGCACGCCTCCGGAAGCTTTAACACCCATGTCTGGCCCAACTGTACGGCGCATTAGCGCAATATCTTCCTCTGTTGCGCCGCCTTTGCCGAAGCCGGTCGACGTTTTGACAAAATCGGCGCCAGCCTCCTTGCAAATTTCGCAAGCCCGCACCTTTTCCGCATTCGTAAGCAAGCCTGTTTCCAAAATGACCTTTACGATCGCCCTGCCCTTGCAAGCAGCCACAACCGCCTCAACATCGCTCTTCACGCCTGCTTCGTCACCTGACTTCAGCAGCCCAATGTTCAGCACCATGTCCACCTCGGTAGCCCCGCAGGCAATCGCATCTTCCGCTTCCGCCGCCTTCGCCTTTGAAGTCGTTGCGCCAAGCGGGAAGCCCGCTACCGTCGTAATGCCTACGCCAGAGCCAGCCAGCTGAGCAGCCGCAAGCGCGACCCAGCCTGCATTCACGCAAACGGTGGCAAAATGATACGTTTTCGCTTCGGCACAAAGCTGAATGATTTCCTCTTTTGTCGCGTCGGCCTTTAGCATTGTGTGATCAATAACTCCAGCTACATTCGCTGCATTCGTACTGCTCATTAATAAATCCCTCCACCTATCGTCTCTCTAGCCCGTCCCGTTCACGCCTCCGGCTTGTAATCCAGCAGATGCTTCGCCGTAATGTGATCGGTAATCAACGTATTCGCATATTGACCAGCAAGCGCACCATACACCGCTTCGACCTTGCTTGGGCCGCCAGCTACCAGCACGGACCATTCCTTGCGCTTCAGCTCGCCCAAATCAATGCCAATCGTGCGCAAGTCCAGCTCCTCACTGACCAATTGCCCGTTGATATCTATGAATCTTGAGCAAATATCCCCTACGCCGCGCGAGAAAATAATGCCCAAATCCTCATCGGAAAAATAATTCGCCCGCATCAGCACCGAATCCTCGGTTGGCGCTCCTACGGTAACAACAGCGATATTCGCTTTTTTGCCCATATCAAGAATTTTGCGTATATGACGATCCGCTTCAATCGCATGCTTCACAACCGCATGGTCAACAATAGCTGGAAGCGGAATCAAATAAGGCGACGTTTGATAAGCTTTAGCGAACAGCTGCGCGATCTCGTGGGCATACGTATCGGTCTCGGAATGGCTGACACCTCCGTTGAGCTGCACCACCTTGACCTTCTTCGCATGCTTGTTCGGCAGACGGGTCGCTACTTCATATAACGTCGTGCCCCAGGTAACGGCTATCGTATCGCCATCCTGCACCGTTTCATTCAGAAACGCAGCGGCAGCTTCTCCAATTACCCGCTTGGCCATCGCATCCTCATACTTAGGTACCGTGGCTACAATTGCGCGCTTCAAGCCGAAGCGCTCCTGCAATTGCCGCTCGCGGTCCGCATTGTCTGCTGCCGGGTCCATAATCTTGATCTGTACGATACCGTCAACCTTCGCCTGCTGCAAAAAACGCGAAACCGTTGGACGTGACACGCCGAGCTTCTTGGCTATTTCCTGCTGATTGTAGTCAAGCTCATAGTACATGCGCGCTGCTTCAATCATTTTCATCTTTTTGTCGCTGAGTTCCTCCATCGGGCATCTCCTTTGGTGAGTCGCTCTTCCACATTTATCTATCTTGAGAATATGTTCAAAGAATTGTAAGCAATATTTCAGTTTCATTATATAAGGAAAAAAGCAAAACAACAACTACAGCTTTTGGACAGGATTTTCATGTCAACATGTGGAATACGTATAAGGCGCGACCATAAACGACATTCTGATGGGAGGTATCACCTGCTATGTTGAACAAGTTTAAGTGGTTCACATCCATTCTTTTGACCGCAGCCCTGCTTCTAGGCGCTGCAAGCGTCTCGGCGGCTGCATCCACCCCAGAGAAGGCCGGCAAGCATATTACGCTGCTGCATACGAACGATATGCATGCCCGGGCGGTAGAATCCGAAAGCAACGGTGAGCTCGGCTTTGCACGGCTGGCCGGAATTATCGACAGCTACAGGGCCAGCAATCCGAACACGCTCCTGCTTGATGGCGGCGATGCCATTCACGGCACTACCTTTGCCACGCTCGTAGAAGGCGAAAGCGTCGTACGCGTCATGAACGCAATGGGCTACGATGCGGCAGTCCCCGGAAATCATGAATTTAATTATGGCTACAACCGCCTCGTCGAGCTAGAACCCCAAATGGAATATCCGCTTCTGAGCGCCAACATTAGAGTAAAGAAAGACGATTCGCCGCTGTTTCATCCTTATGTCATTAAAGAGGTGGACGGCGTGAAAATCGGTATCTTTGGCCTGACCACACCCGAAACCGCCTACAAGACGCATCCGAAAAATGTCGATGGACTTGTGTTCACCGACCCAGCCGAGGAGGCGAAAACGATCGTCGCCGAGCTGAAGGACCAGGTCGACGTCATCGTGGCACTCGGCCATATCGGACAGGATGAGTCGAGCGTCGATACGAGCATTGGCATTGCCAAGGAAGTTGCCGGCATTGATGTTTTTATTGATGGGCACAGCCATACGGTGCTGGAAAAAGGGCTTGAAGCTGGCCATGGCACCCTTATTGCAAGCGCCGGTGAATATACCAAATACATTGGCGTCGTCGATTTATGGATCGATCAAGGCAAAGTAATCAGCAAAGAAGCCAGGCTGATTGATTACAAAGCTGCTGCAGCAATTGCCCCTGATCAAAAAATTGCTGAGCTGGTCGATTCCATCGTCGCTGAGCAGCAGGAAATCCTCTCAACCGAGGTTGGCGAAACCGCTGTGAAGCTTGATGGCGAGCGCGAGCAGGTTCGCGCGGGAGAAACGAATTTAGGCAATTTGATTGCCGACAGCCTGCGCTCAATCACGAAGGCCGACATCGCCCTAACGAATGGCGGCGGTATCCGCGCTTCAATTGATGAAGGAATCATTACGCAGGGCGAGATCATTACGGTGCTGCCTTTCGGCAATCAAATCGTGACGCTTAACGTCACAGGCGCCGATATTAAAGCCGCTTTGGAAAATGGCGTTTCGGATTATCCGAATCCGAAGGGCGCTTTTCCGCAAGTATCCGGCATCGCCTTCAAGATCGATACCGCCAAGGCAAAAGGCTCGCGTGTCCATTCCGTTACGGTAGGCGGCGCTCCGCTCGATGCGAAAAAACAATATTCGCTCGCGACGAATGATTTTATAGCAGCCGGCGGCGATGAATATACGATGTTCGCCAGCTATCCGCAGGCCGGCATGTTTGGCGCACTGGACGAAGCGCTCACGAGCTATTTGCGGGAGCTTGGGACAGCAGCAAATCCAGCTGTTGAAGGACGTATTACGGAGGGAACAACGTCTAGCTCCGCTTCCCCTTCTACCAGCACGAAGCCTAAGCCGGAAGTTATCCAGCCCGGCCCGTCGTCTCCGGCAGGCACCACTCAGGAGGAGCCTGCGAAGGCTGCCGACTATGCCAACTACACGGTGAAAAAAGGCGATACGCTCTGGTCGATTGCGAAGCGCTATAATACGACGTGGCAGGCGATTCGCGACGTAAACCAAATTAAAAATCCCGATCGCATTTACATCGGACAGCAGCTCAAAATTCCGGCATAGCAGCAAAACAGCCCTCCGCCATTTTTAAATGGTGAAGGGCTGTTTCTATTATATCTCTGACATGTCCCGGCTAGGCTTGCATTGACTTGCTGATGGACTTGCTGCTGGAATTGCGGCGCAGCCTGCGTTCAAAGCCTACATACAGCACAATGTACAAGATGAAAAAACCGCCAGACAGCAAATACATTGTCGAATAATTGGTCACAGCCGCTACAGCTCCCAGCAATATTGAACCGCTTCCGATGCCGACGTCAAAAGCATTGTAATAGGTCGCCGTCGCTACGCCTCTGCGCTCTGGCTCTACGAGATCGATAACCCAAGCCTGCAGCGCTGGGAACAGGGCCCCAAAGCCAAAGCCATAAAACAGCCCCGACAGCAGCAGCATCGCGGTAGAATGCGTAAAATAAAGCATGACGCTAGCAATAATGCATAGAATAGCAGCAGGCAGCAGCACCCACATGCGCCCTTTGCGATCAAACAACGGGCCGCTAATAAAGCGGATCAGAAACTCGCTGATGGCCACGACAAGGAAGAAAATGCCGACACTGCCCAGGCCCTGCTCTTTGCCAAACAAAGCGATAAAGCTGAGCACCGTGCCGAAGGGGATGCCGATAATCAGGCCAAGCAGCGAAGGCATAAACGCCTTGCGCTCCACGACGCTGTCCATCCAACTTCCCGTTTCCGCCACAGGAGCGGCTGCGGCTGGCGCCTTCTTCTCCACACGCGGAAAACGGACAAAGCAGGTACTGATCAAGCTAAGCAGCATAACAACTGCCCCGATTAAAAACAGTGCCTTAAAGCCATATTCCGTCATAATCCAAATGCCAAAAAAGGGTCCTAAAGCGAATGAGATCGAATTCCCTGTCGCAAAAAAGCCCATGCCTTCCCCTCTTCGAGAGGCTGGCACTAAATCGGATGCCGCTGTGCCGAACAGCGTCGTTGCAATGCCGAAGCCGACGCCGTGCACGACGCGCAGCACAAGCAGTACGGCAAGGGTCGCAGCTAAATAATAGCCGGTAAGCGCGATAAGACTGATGGCTACTCCAAGAAGCAGCAGCTTCTTCTGGCCCAGCCGCTTTATGCCATAGCCTGTTCCAAGCCGGGAAATGACGGCCGTAAACGTAAATAAGCCCATAATTAGGCCAATTTGTGTTTGGCTGCCTCCCTGCTCCGCGGCAAACACGGGAAGTGTCGGCAGCAGCATCTCAAGCGCCATAAACAGCAGCAGATTAGAGCCCATTAATAAAATGAAATTTTTTGACCATAGCGCCTCGCGCATTTTTCTATCTCCTTTATGATTTCAATCTAAGTATGAGAAGTTCCGATCCCCTTACGATTCGTTCATCATATAGCAGTTTGAATACCCTGTCTACGATGAAAACGACTGTCTTCAATTTTCTATTGCGGTCTTCGGCAAGTGTGATAACCTGTAGGAGAGGTTGTCTTCAGAAATCTCATTTTCCACGCGAAGTGAGGAGCCTGTCTATGAAACAAATGATAAGCGATGAACGGCTCGATGGGATTATTTTCAAAAAATTTATTGTTCAGCTTATCCGTAATTATCTGTTTGGCGGGGCTGTCGCTGTCCTTGGGGTAGGAAGCATCCTCATCTTTTCAACCTTGCAGCTATCCAGCATTGAAATTTTTCGGCTGGCGCTGCTGCTCGTCGTTTCGCTGATCATCATGTTCAGCTGCGAATGGTTGGCTTTCAAACGGCATATTAAGCCTATACGCGATATTTTTTACATAGAAGCTAATTCTGCCCAGCTCCGAGAGGCATATTTGCAAGTACATAACTTTCCGCTTTTATCGGTTAAACGGATCGCCGGTCCCCATTTTCTAGGTTTGGCGATTCCCGTTGGCAGTCTCACTTATATAAGTATAAAGCTGCAATGGATCGTATTTCCTTATTACTATATTGCGATAGGCGCGGCATGTGCGGTGCTGATTGCGGCGATGCATGCCATGCTTGAGTTTTTTCTGACAACCAGGGCGATACCGCCGCTCATTACGCATATACGCGCGATGCATATTAAACGGTTTAACGCTGATTTGACGCTGGAGGGGCAAGTTCTGGTGACAATCAGGCGCAAGTTTCTGCTCAGCGCTTTTATTATCGGAACGCTGCCGATGCTTATGTTCAGCCTGGCGACGCAAATTCGCATAGAGGGGTACGCCAGTACCAGCTCCGCTTCTGCCGCCTACTGGCAATGGGCCGTCCTCATTCTTATTATTGGCATTTTATTTTCCTGGCTTAGCGCATCGCTGCTCTCCAAGGATATTCAGTCGCCGATCGAGACGCTTCAGCAGGCGTTGGTCAGCGTTCAGGAAGGCAATCTCGACCATAAGGCCGAGGATATTTATTCGGATGAGTTTTCCAAGCTTGTGGCCGGATTCAACCATATGGTCGATGGTCTGAAGGAGCGCGAGAAGCGCAACGCCCAACTGCTGCAAAGCTATTTCATTACCCTAGCTGCGGCGCTTGAGGCTCGCGACCTCTACACCGCCGGGCATTCCGAGCGCGTAGCTGAATACGCTGTGCTCATCGGGAAGCTCGCTGGCTGGGACGATTCCGTTCTGGATACGATTCGCAAGTCGGCGCTGCTCCATGATATTGGCAAAATCGGTGTCCGTGACGCCGTGCTGCTGAAGGACGGCAAGCTGACTGACGAGGAGTTCGATCAAATCAAGCAGCATCCGATTTTGGGTGAAAATATTTTGCGGCGCATTGAGCCGGCTGATGCGATGGAGCATCTGCTGCCGGGCGTGCGCTCCCATCATGAACGTTTTGACGGCAAAGGCTATCCCGACGGGCTCGCAGGCGAAAATATTCCGCTGCTCGGCAAAGTCATTGCCATCGCTGATGCCTTCGATGCGATGACCTCTGATCGCCCCTACCGCAAGGGCATGACTGTATGCAAGGCGATCACCATTTTGGAAGAAGGCAAGGGAACCCAGTGGGACCCTGGCCTTGCAGAGCTATTCATCCGCTGGCATAGGGAGCAGGAGCAGCAAGCTTCAGAAGATACGCGTGCAGAGGCGTAAGCGAGCTCTGACTCTCGATGCACGGCATGCAGCATAAAGACCAAAAAAATCCGCCTGCATGAGGCGGATCTTTTTATAAAATCGTTTGAATGTTTGGATTAACGTTTAATTAATTGGAAATCATCATAATGGAAGCCCGGGGAAACAATACAGGAGAACAGCGATGGCTCGTCGCCAATCGGCTGCGACATTTGCCACTCGCCTGCTGGCACTACCGCTTGCGGCTGCTGGCCATTCAGCACATCGCCGCCTACAATAATTTCCTTTCTAAGCGTTGGGTCGTCTGAAGTGCCGCCCAGGGAAAGGGTAATTGGGCCGCCTGAATGCCAAATCCACAGCTCATCAGATAGTACTTTATGCCAATCCGACATCTCATGCGGATGCAATAAAAAATAAATCGAGGACGCTGCGGCACGTGGTCCGGAATAAGCCTCACCCAGCAGCTCCTGCGGAATTTGGAAGGAAGCCTTCCACAATTCTTTATACCAACCGCCCTCTACATGCGGTTGTAAGCCCAATGCTTCAACTAACGGCGAAATCGCCTTGTTCGCTTCACTCATCATTCAATCTCCTTCCAGCTGGAAAAAATGCTTATTTCATTTAATTCCCCCAGTGTATCCAACACTTGGGACAACGTCAATACCTTTCGCAGCAGCCTTGTGACATTCGGCCTACAATCATTTATAATAGTAATAAGAGACAGGGGGTGAATAGATGAACAACAACGTTTTGCAGCAGCCGGCAAGGCAAAGCCGGTTAGTGAAAGGCCTGATCATACTAGCATTGCTGTGTACAGCCATACTATTTGCTTATCAGGCGGAGGACTTGCCCGAGCTGAAATCTCCCTCCGACCAACTGACGATTGCAGCAGGGGACCATCATGGTGTCGCGATCCGATATCAATCCGGTATTTTGAAGCAGCTTTTCCAGATGACGCTTATAGGCATCACCATTATTTTAGGAATACTCGCATGCCGAAAGCAGCGGCTGATTCCACTATCCATTCGCCGTGCCTTTATACCGCAGCAAATAAAGGATTTATTTTTGATGCCTGTTAAATTCACCGGAAGCTTTATATAATCTATTGCCAGCATTATACGTATCCGTCCTATCATGATACCCACACAAACTCACGATATAGGAGCTGGCGAATATGAATATTAGAGAATCGGATTTACCAGGCATTGGACGTAAGTATCAAATGGAGACGAGAGGCGGCGACAAGCTCGTTGTCGTCATCCATGATGACGGAAGAAGAGAAATGTACCATTTTGAATACGATGATCCAGATGACAGCATTTCCATGGTTTCCATGGATGACGAGGAGGCCCGTCAGGTTGCTGCCATTATTGGAGGAATGACCTATACGCCGAAGGCGCTTGAGACGATTGAAGTCGCGCTCGACGATTTGACTATTGAGTGGTATAAAGTCGAAGCCGGAGCAAGCTGCGTAGGCAAAACGATCGGAGACTCGGATATCCGCAAGCGGACGGGGACGACGATTATCGCCGCGATCGACAAGGACGGCAAGCATATTAATCCGGGTCCTGATTATATTTTCAAAGCCGATTCTACACTGATAGTTGCAGGTGAACGCCCGCATCTTAAGACGCTTAAGCAGCTGCTCGTGAATGGGAGCCGTTAATTATGGATCATCTGGTGCTGGAGATTGGTCTCGCCGTCACTTTGATTGCCCTAGTCGGCTTAATAGCAAATAAAGTAAAATTTTCAGTCATTCCGTTTTATATTTTGATCGGGATGGCTGTGGGGCCGCATGCTCCTAAATTCGGCGTTTTCGACTTCCGCTTTATCGAAAGCGCCCCCTTCATTGAATTTCTCGGCCGCTTAGGCGTACTGTTCCTGCTCTTTTATCTCGGTCTGGAATTTTCGGTCGGACGCCTGATGAAATCGGGAAAAAACATCGCCGTCGGCGGTACGATTTATATTATTATCAATTTCACGCTTGGACTTGTCTATGGCTTCTCCCTAGGCTTCCCGCTTGAGGAAACGCTCATTATGGCTGGTATTACAACGATTTCTTCAAGCGCCATCGTTGCGAAGGTGCTCGTGGACTTGAAACGAACCGCGAATCGGGAAACCGAGATGATACTCGGCATTATTATGTTCGAGGATGTTTTCCTCGCTGTGTATATTTCCATCCTCTCCGGTCTTGTACTCAGCGGCTCCAGCTCACTTGGCGGCGTACTCCTCTCCGCATCCTATGCGCTTGGATTTATGCTCCTTGTACTCGTAGTTGGACGCAAGGCTGTTCCTCTGTTGAATAAAATATTAAACATCCGCTCGAACGAATTGTTTCTTCTGCTGATCTTCGGGGCTTTATTCCTCGTCGCAGGCTTCTCCGAAACGATTCACGTCGCTGAGGCAATCGGCGCCCTTCTAGTTGGACTAGTGCTAGCTGAAACCGCTCATATGAAGCGGATCGAGCATCTGATTTTACCTTTCCGCGATTTCTTCGGTGCGATTTTCTTCTTCAGCTTCGGTCTGACGATTGATCCGACGGCGCTTGGAGGCGCAGTATGGCTATCGCTAGGTGCTGTTGCCATTACGCTGTTCGGCAACGTGCTTGCAGGCATGCTGGCGGGGAAAAGCGCAGGACTTTCGCCTAAAGCGTCCGCGAATATCGGTCTGACGATCGTCTCGCGCGGCGAGTTTTCGATTATTATGGCGAATCTCGGCAAAGCCGGAGGATTAATGGAACTGCTTCAGCCATTTGCTGCCTTATATGTCCTGCTGCTTGCGATTTTGGGGCCATTGCTCACCAAGGAATCCAAGCTCATTTACAACGGCATGAACAAAGTTTTCCGCTTTGACCGCAAGAAGGCTAAAGACAAAGAACCCATCAAAGAGCCGGACGTTTCCAATTAAACGACGGGTCTGCCTTTGCAGCCTAAAAATTTAACAAGCCTGCCTCAACCGACGAAATGTTATTTTCGCGGGTCAAGGCAGGCTTGCTTTTTTTATAGTTGGGTTATTTAGCTTGGCGTCCTAGTCGATGCCGTCTTTAAAGTTTTTGTTCCAATTTTTATCGCCTTTGTGAACGTAGTCCTCCACTGTCTTGTGCAAGGTGTTCACAAGCTCTTCCTTGATCTTGGCAATTGTGTCGTAAAAGACAATTTCCTCCGCGCCCGAAATTCTCACTCCGGCTACTGCCTGTGCAGCAGCGAAACGGCGATGCTCTGACTCAAAGTTTTCCAACGCCTGCAAGGCATGCTCTACATAATGGGATAATTCCTGATGTTCCTTCGGAAGTTGAGCTTTAAGCTCTTGAATGCGTGTTTTTAATGGCATTAGAATCACCTCAGCGTTAGTATTTACCTCTGTATAATTACTATAACTGATTTTTATGCTTCGGGCATCCCAAAATATGCTAAATCGGCAATGAAGCGCCTATTCACGACGGATTGACCTGTACCATTACTTGCTTGCCGCTTACTTGAATGCCTGTCTGCGGCTTGCCTTGCTCTGTAAGATCAGCGAGCAGGCGCTCCAGCAGCGTCTTGCCAGCAGCCCCCTGCTTGCCTCCTTGAACGCGCACGACGAGCTGCACCGCATGGCCCGACTCCAGCAGCTTCACAGCCTGGCGCTGCTTAGTGTCGTAATCATGCTGCTCAATATCAATGCCGAGACGCAGCTCCTTTACCTTCGCTGGCTGGCCTTGTGCCTTCTCCTGCCGCTTGGCCTGGCTGGCCTCCTGCTTCGCTGTACCGCGCCCCATCAGCTTGCAGGGAGGCGGACTGCTCATAATGGACAGGCATACGAGATCTGCCTTGTGCTGCTTCGCCAGCGCGAGCGCTTCTGCGCGGGAAACGACACCAAGCGGCTCGCCGTTCAAGCCCGTCAGCTCCACCTCAGAAGCTTTGATTTTCTCATTCATCAGCATCGTAACAACCTTCTTTCTGCTGCTCTGTTCTATTCTCATTACCCAGCTAATCGCACAGCTACTCTTGATGCTGCTGAATCAGGTCCATCTTCATCTGCCACGTTTTCTCGCTTAGATGAATCGGATAAAATTCCGGATTCAGCTTGCGCTTCACTTCCGGCAGGAAGCTGCTTAGCTGCTCCTGATGAAACTGCCTAACCTGCGAAAGGGACGGCAGCTCATAAACGAGACTGCCCTTGTCGAAAATACATTTCAGCAGCGGGACCGCTTCGTAGTTGCTCACGTATTTGTATATATACGGGTGCAGCGGATCAAATAGCTTAAGCCTGCTGCCGTCCGGCTTCTCTTCCTCGCCGCATAACGCAATATAATCAGCCCGCGCCAGTCCCGTATTCAGGTTGCGGATACGGAACACATCCTTGCGGCCCGGCGTCGTCACCTTCTCGGGATTCGCAGACAGCTTGATGACGGGCACGTAACGCCCGTCCTTCCAGCGTGCGGTCAGCTTGTACACGCCGCCAAGCGAAGGCTGGTCCGCAGCGGTAATCAGCTGCGTGCCCACGCCCCAGATATCAATGCGCGCCCCTTGCGCCTTGAGGTTAAAGATCAGCGTCTCATCGAGATCATTCGATGCGACGATCTTCACATGCGGCAGCCCCGCAGCATCCAGCTGCTTGCGCGCCTCCTTGGATAGTAGCGCGAGGTCGCCGCTGTCGAGGCGAATCGCGCTGAGCTGCTTGCCTTGGCTCTCCAGCCAGCGAGCCGTCTTAATTGCATTCGGCACGCCGCTTTCCAGCGTGTCGTACGTATCGACGAGCAGCGTCACTTGATCCGGCAGCGCCTCGGCATATTTCATGAAAGCCTCTTCCTCCGTATCATGTCCCTGCACCCAGGAGTGGGCATGCGTTCCTTTAGCCGGGATGCCGAACAGCATCCCCGCCCGCATATTGGACGAAGCGTGGAAGCCGGCAATATAAGCGGCACGCGCGCCCCACACGGCAGCATCCGCCTCCTGCGCCCGTCTTGTCCCAAACTCCAGCAGCGTATCGCCGTCCGCAACCTGCACAATACGCGACGCTTTCGTCGCAATCAGCGTCTGGTAATTCATGAAGTTCAGCAGCGCCGTCTCAATAAGCTGCGATTCAAATATGGTGCCCTCCACGCGAATGAGCGGCACACCCGCAAAGACGACCGTGCCTTCCTCCATCGCGTACATGCTGCCCTTGAAACGGAACTGCCGCAGCCGTTCGAGAAAAGCGGGCTCGTACTGCTCCTCCTGCTCAGCCAAATACGCAAGCTCCTCTTCCCCGAAGCATAGCTCTTCTATATATTTTACAATGCGTTCAAGTCCCGCAAATACAGCATATCCATTGCCAAAAGGCAGCTTGCGGAAATACGCCTCGAATACCGCTGGCGTATCTGCCGTTCCATTTTTCCAATGCGCATACATCATGTTGATTTGGTATTTATCCGTATGCAGCGTTAAATTTGCGCTATTCACAGACACAAGTCACTCCGTTCTAAATGATGTCTGACAGGGGCTGCGAAGAAGGAGTGTCCATGCCTGATGAACGGCGGCGCTTTCAAGGTGAAACGGCTGTCGTCATCCTTTGGCGGAGCAGCGCGTTACAGTCCGAGAAATATAGGGAAAGGAAGTGAAGATCATATCCAATCCTATATTTTAATTTAACGCGACCTTCCTTTTCTGTATAACAGCTTTACCATTGCCAGCAGAAGCAGGCACACCACAATTCCGATGCACGCTCCTGTAAAATCAACGACCACATCCATACGATTGCCCGTTCGGTTCAGGCTGGTTAATTGGTTTCGCTCATCGAGCGCTGCCAAGGTCACCGCCGCTAAAAGCGACAGCATCGCTGGCGCAAGCATACGTCCCTTCATGACGACGCGCAGCAGCATAAACCAGATTGCTCCTAGCATAGCATAAACGAACAGATGGGCGCTCTTGCGAAAAACAAATTCGACAAAATGATACGGATTCGTTTTGGCCTCAATCGTCTTGCCTAAATACGTGATCGACAAATCAGGCAACAGCCGGATCAGCTGCTCCTTCCCGATCCACGCTTGCAGCTTTGGCCTAATCGTCTGCTGGTCGAAGGACTGCGAGGAGAGATGAAACACAAACAAAATCCAAGCTGCCAAAACAACAAGCCATATTCCTATTATATAACGATTGCTCCTAGTTTCCACCTTGTTCAGCTCCTATCCTTCATTCCGCTCTTTCGAAACAAAACGTTTCATGATTGATCCTAATTGTATCAAATTTTCTTTCCGACCTACAACTTGCGCACGCATAACCTGTTAAAAATAAACGAAAAGCCCCCGACTTTGGATCGGGGACCTTTCATCGACTGGCTATACATCGCTCGAAGCGACCTGCCCGCTTTAGAAGGAGCTTCTTATGGCATTCAGGGCATTACGCCAACGATTCAGCATAGGAAAGCACAGTCGCCAAATCCTTCTCAAATGCGGCGCGGTATTCCGCAATAACAGCTGTGCTGTGGCCGTTAGCCGTCAGCTTGGCTGCCGTATCCGCTAATATCGCTTCGAAATCGCTTTTGATCCGGGCAACCTCCGTCTGGGCCTGCAGCTTCAGCTGCTCCTTCGTTGCTTCATCTCGCGCTGCCACAAACGACATATACAAATTCGTCAGCGTCGAGGTCGCTTCGGTTTTGAGCGTATCAAGCTTGCCCTCTGCCTCGCTTGTAATAACCTCATACGCCACCTTCGGCGTATTGTCGACTGCTCCGCCGCCGCCTGTACCAGGCTGGCTGCTTCCTCCGGTGCCTGGCTGGCTGCCTTCCCCGGTACCTGGCTGCGTGCTGCCGGCTCCCGCCGAGCCTTCGCCGCTCCCTCCACTGCCGCCTGCTTCGGCCTGCTCCTGCTGATAAGCGGCCGTTTCGCCAGTTACAGCGCCTGTCTTGCTATCCCATTTAATTGCAGCGCCGGATGCTTCCGCCATAAAGCGGATCGGCACATAAATCGACCCTTTGTAATAAAAAGCGGACTGATTCGCAGGCAAAGCCTGCTCCTTTCCTTCAAACACGAAGGAAGCCTGCACCTCTGTCAGTCTAATTGATACTGGTGAAGAAGTCGCCGCAGCGGCAGCCTCATCATCCGCAATCACGCCAGCAAGCTGCTTTTTCAATGCCGCCGCTTCTTCCGCCGTTGGTTCAGCTACCGTTACCGTCGCCGTCTCGCTATTCCATTTCACCGTCTTTTGAAGCGCATAAGAGACGAATCTAACTGGAACATAAGTCCGGCTCTTATATTCAAATACGTATTGACCGCTTGGCAACTCCAGCTTCTGTCCATCAAAGGCCAGGCTGACGGGAAGCGGCTGTGCAACAATCGCTTTATTGGAACTGGAATCGCCCTGCGCCGAGGCCGCATGAGGCAGCAGCATGCAAAGCATAAGGCCGAGAAGCATAACAGATTTAATTTTAAATGTTTTCATTGGGTAGTCGTTCACTCCATTCCTCGCCCGGCTCCCTTGCTCCCAGATGGCTTAGCCAGCAGCAAGCAAAATAGAAACCGTGCTTTTCCTAAAATCATCTCTTAAATGGGAAGCAGCAGCAAGGGACTCGGCTCTTATATTCAAAATCGGGTTTTGTCCGCATTCAGTCCGCATTCAGTCCGCATTCAGCCCTCATTCGATTGGATTCGACATTATTCTCGCCACCTATTGCATTTGGCCCCCATTGTCCTAGCTCCTTTCAGCCCACTGCAAGGCATTGCGAAAAAAGGAAAGTCTCTTGCGGCAAATTTTGCGCATGGTACAATAACCTTATAATGTAAGAGACTGCGACGAAATAAAGTACCGCTAATTTCCTCGCAGCTCCTAATCCACATGAAAAGATAAGGCGGGATGTTGTATGTCATATTTATCGCTGAACAGCTGGAGCCTGCATAGACTGCTTGGCCCGCTTCATTGGACGTCCTGGGATGCTGAAACGCAAACCCACCAAACGACTGATCATGAGCAGCCCTTGGAGCTGACACTGCTGGAGCTGCCAGCTGTCGCAGCAGCCAAAGGCTATCAAGCCATCGAGGTATGCCATTTCCATTTCCCATCTACGGAAGCCGCTTATTTGCAGCAGCTAAGAGATTCTTTTTCGGCTGCATGTCTATCCTTTGACACACTGCTCGTCGATTATGGCGATCTAACTTCTCCCGAGGCGGCACGCCGAGAAGCTGACTATCAGCTCATGCAGCAATGGATCGACGTAGCGGCAGCTTGTGGGGCCAAGCAGGTCCGCATTATCGCCGGCGAAGCAGAGCCAACCGATCACGCGGCCATTCGCCAGTCTGCCGAAGCTTTAATTAAGCTGGTGGATTACGGCGCCGCGCGCGGGGTGAAGATCGTAACCGAAAACTTTAAATTGCTTACGAGTGTCGGCGACAGCTGTATGGAGCTGCTGGAACAGGCAGGGGATTCGCTTGATCTCATTACGGATTTCGGAAATTTCAGCGGACCAGCCAAATATGAGGATATTGGCCGCACAGCTGTGCACAGCGTATCCATTCATGTGAAAGCGATAAATAATGAGCATGGATATCCCGATCAGGACGAGCTTCGCCGCTGCCTTGATCAGGTACAAGCTTCCGGTTTTGATGGCGCATACGTGCTCGTCTATGATGGGCCGGGAGATATGTGGGAGGGGCTGGAGCGGGTGAAGGCTGTGGTTCAGCCTTATATCGCTTAGTTATTCATAAGAAAGACAGCTAGCGAATAGGCTAACGGCTACCACTAAGTGGTCTGACGCATTAAATAAATAAGCAATGACGTATTTGTATCATACATAGCGTTGCTGCTCGCATAGGGAAGAAGCCTTTCTCTACCGTTATCCATACGGGAGGGAAAGGCTTCTTCTTGCTTGCATGCAACTTACATGTTATATCCAATACACCCATGGTGAGCCGGAGGCTTCAATCGTTTATGAGCCGGAAGGCTTCATTTTGCGCCACAGCGTCGAGCGGTTAATGCCCAGACGCTTGGCAGCAGCAGATTGGTTCATATCCTCCTGCTCCAGCACTGTGCGAATAATATCATATTCAATCTCATCAAGCGTCTTGCTCAAATCAAGCCCGCCTGCTTCAGAAGAATGCTCGGAGCTTTCATGGCCCCCGGCACCTAAGCCGGAGCCCGCCTGCTTCAGCAGCTCCACTCGCTCCGCTTCCACATATTCGCCGTCGGAGCTTCTGACAAATTGATCAATGATGTTGCGCAGCTCGAACAAATTGCCGCGCCACTCATGTGTGCGCAGCGCCTCCATTACTTCCGGGCGCAGGCCGACAATTTGCTTGCCATAACGCTCGTTGTACATAATGAGGAACGTGCGGATGTATTCGTCCAGATCATCCAGCCGCTCCCGCAGCGGAGGCATGCTGACAATTCGCCCGGCAAACGTATCACAGAGCTTGCCGTCTAGCGCATTGCTGCTTTTCAGTTCCAGTGGACTGCGGTCAAACGATAAAATGATTTTGCCCGGCGCTGCGGCAAGCACTGGCGCCAGCTCGCGCTGATCAGCCAGCGACAGCTGGTCAACACCGCGGATATAAATAATAAGCTCCTCATTGTCCGTTGACAGCAGCTTCCTTAACGCAGCGAGCGCTGCTGCATCATAACGCTTTGTGATCGACAGTTCAATCATTTCACTGCCGCTCTGCGGCATGGAGCTCCAGCGCTTAATCGCAAACAGCCGCTTGCCTGCTCCCGTCTCGCCAAACACAGCAAGCGGATAAGCACGCTCGGAAGGCGACTGCCCAGCAAATTCATGATCGGTCATTACGAGCGGCGGGAAGGCATTATCCTGCTTGCTTGTGTACATCATCGTTATGCCAGAGCCCGGCTGCTCTACAGGGCGAACCTTCAAATAAAACATGCAGTCGCCAGCATCATCATTCATTTTGCCGCCAGATACGGCGACCTGGCGCTGCCCATCCAGCTGCACGAGCAGCTCCAAAGCAACGCCCTTGTCCAAATCAGCCATATAACGGCTGAATACGGGATAATCGGCGTACAGCCCGGTTTGATTTTCAGGCAAGTGGAACCACGCATTAAAAGCTTCATTAGAAAATTGGATAATGCCCTTGTCATTCACAATGGCATAGCCAGTATCCATCGTGTCCAGCAGCCGCTCGAAAGCGAGCTTCTTCTGCTTGTAGCTTTCCGACACTTTATAAATTTGCTTCGCCTGAGCGAACGCTTCAAGCACCGACTCGCGCCCAGACGTAATGAGCACGCCCTGCATGCCATGTTCATTGGCTTTGCGCACCGTAATGTTATCGCCTACTATGACTTTGACGCCCTCAGCCTTCGCAAGCCGCAGCGCCTCGTCCACCTCGCTCTCCTGTTGAACCGAGGCATAAGGAATATCAACCTCCATTAAACCGGATACCGAAATAAAGCCCTCTATAATATTAGGAAAGCCGATCATTTTGATCTTGGCCTGATAGCCCTTCACAACCATTAAAATCCGCATAATATCAAAGCCGGACACCTGAATGTCAATGACGGGCAAATACGAATGCTTGCGCAGCAGTCGAGCCGTTCCGCCCCGGCTAATAATGACATCGTAACCATCCAGATGGATGCGGTTCATGAGCGGCAGCACTTCGGATAAATCGCCCTGCAGCACCTTGATTTCGAATTCCTTCAGCTCTTCCCGCAAGCTTGTTGTCAGCTCCACGAGCCCCGGGTAAGGGGCAACTACTACTATTTTTATTTTCATCCTCATCATCACCGTTGCAGTTTAATACACTCATTATAGCTAAACGCGATCCGAATGAACAGTATTGTGCCCGGCAGGGTGTGGCGCGCTGCCACCCCCTCCTCCTTGCAGCAGGTGCAGCGTGCGGACGAATACATCGCCCGAGCCGAAGCCGCCCGCCTTCGTTACCCCATACACTTCTTTTGCTCCTGAAAATAACCCAATCGGCACGCCCGTCTCCACTTCGCCCTGCAGGCGGAACTTCTCCATACCGGCGAAGCGGCAAAACTGCTTCGCCGTATCGCCTCCCGTCAAGATGAGGCGATTCAAGCCATACGCCTCAACCAGCTGTGCGGCCGTACGGCCAAGCGCTTCCGCAATCCTGTCGCTGACTTCCGTCTGTCCCATGCCCAGCTTGCTTCCAGCTTCCATTGCAAGCTTGATCTCTTCTTGTTCGCCGGAGGAATAGAGCACGACTGGCCTCCCCTGCTGCAAGGCAAGTGCCGCCGCAGCGTATACGCGCTTTAGCTCGGCGTTGCAAGCCGCATCAGGTGCAACCATGACATGCGCCGCCAGCCGAATACCAGCAACCTGCGGCTCAGCAAGCAGCAAGGCGAGCTGCTGGCGCGTCTTAAAATTGACGCTACCGATAACAGCAAGCACTGGGACATCGCTCGTCGCCAGCTCAAGCACCGCTTCATGAACGGTACTGCCAGCTGTTGTCAGGCATCCTGCCAATCCAGCCGAACCTGCCCATATGATGCGATATTCAAGTCCCTCAAACAGCGATACGATCCCGCGCAGCTCCTGCTCGCTTTGCGCATCAAATACGAGATAACGGCATCCTTCAGCAGCCAGTTCAGCAAGCCTTCGCTTCAAATGCGCGTGACCAAGCGCCATATCTGCGCTCGAAATCAGAGCCACTGCACGCTCGGATTGCCTGCGAATAAGCTCAGGAATGCCGGAGATGGTAATCGGCGTCTTCGGATCAAGCGCAAATTCCGTCTCATGCAGCAATTGTCCATTTAAATATAAAGAACCGTCCCTCACCGTACGGTTGTATTCCGGATAGGCAGGCGTACAGACGATAAAATCCGGCTGAAGCACGTCCTGCAGCGCATCGAATTCTGCGCCAAAGTTGCCTCTGAGCGTCGAGTCCACCTTTTTGAAAATCACATCAAATGGCTTCGTCTTCACATATTCAGCCGCCGTCCGCACGCGATCATAAGCCTCTTGAGCACCAAGCGAGCGGCTGTCCGTATCTATAATCACAACGTCGTCATCGAGGGCTGCGGCTGTGTTTTCATCAAAATTAAGCAGAACCGAAGCTTTGAGACCGCTTCTTGCGAACTGAACGCCCGAGTCGTTAGCGCCTGTAAAATCATCTGCGATTATTGCAATTTTCAAGTCATCACCCCGCGTCCAAGATCAGCCTTTGACCGAACCAAGCAGCATTCCTTTCGTGAAAAACCTTTGCGTAAACGGATAGATAAGCAAAATCGGCACAACCGCAAGAAAAATCGAGGCCGCTTGCAGGTTTTGCGGCAGCAGCTGCACGCCGTTTACCGTAATATTTTCAAGCGAAGTACCGCCCTTGCTGGAATTAATAATCATATTGTAGAGAATGACCGTAATCGGCTGCATGCTGCGGTCCTGCAAATAAATCATCGGAATGAGGAACTGATTCCAAATGTAGACGGCATTAAATACACTGATCGTTGCAATAATCGGCTTGCTGAGCGGGAAAAACACCCGCCACATGATTTGCCAATCGTTCGCGCCATCGATAACGGCCGCCTCCTCCAGCTCATAGGGCAGCTCGTCGAGGAAGGATTTTGTAATAATGAGCAGAAAGGTGTTGACCGCCATCGGCAAAATCATGACCAGCCAGGAATTGACCAGCCCCAGCCCGTTATAGACGATATAGTTCGGAATGATTCCCGCCTCGAACACCCAAGTGAATAGAAACAGGAGCATAATCGTGTAGCGCCCAACCAGCCTTTTGCGCGACAGCGGGTAGGCCGTCATGAACGTCACCAGCACCGCCACAAAGCCGCCAACGACCGTATAAAATAAAGAATTCAGCAGCCCTGCCGTTACCCCAAGCCGTTCATTGCCGAGTATATATTTGTAAGCTTCGAGATTGATGCCCTTCGGCAGCAAATATACCGAGCCTGCCACGACCGCTTTGCCGTCGCTTAAGGATGTGGCCATTATGAGCACGAACGGATAGACGCACAGCAAGGCGACAAGGACAAGCAAAGTGTTGTTGATCAGATCAAACCAGCTAAACTTCTTCATCTTGCCGCCTCCTAGAACAACCGGGACTCGGAATATTTTTTCGATACTTTATTCGCCATCATCACGAGCACGAAAGCAATGACAGACTGCATCAGGCCAACAGCCGCGCCAAAGCTGTAATTCGGGAAGCCGTCGCTTGCGAACGCTTGGCGATACACGTAGCTTTGAATGACATCCGCCGTATCGTAAATGCTCGGATTGTACATAAGCAAAATTTTATCCAGATCGACGGTCAAAATTTGGCCGATAGCCAAAATGAACATGACGACAATCGTGCTGGAAATCGAAGGCAGCGTCACATGAATAATTTTCTTAAATCGGTTCGCGCCATCAATGTCCGCCGCTTCATACAGATGCGGGTCGATGCTCGTCATCGCCGCCATATAAATAATGGCGCTGTAGCCGAATAGCTGCCATACGTTAAGCATGACATACAGCGGGCGGAACCAGCCGGGATCAGCCATGAAGAATACGCTTTCAAAACCTGCGAAATTCAGCATTTGGTTCACCAGTCCGCCCTGCGGCGACAGCACTTTATACAAAATCGAAACAATAACCGCTGACGAAATAAAATAGGGGAAGAAGCTGAGCGTTTGCACGAAACGCTTCACCGCCGACAGCCGCACATCGTTAACGAACAAGGCGAAAATAATCGGAATCGGAAACACAAACAGCAAATTGAAAAAAGCGAGCAGCAATGTATTTCTGACCAGCTTCCAGAAATAAGGGTCGCTCATGAACTTGCTGAAATGCTCGAGTCCAATCCATTTGCTGCCCATTATGCCTTTGAAAATGCTGTAATCCTGAAACGCTATGACCAGCCCGAACAGCGGCAGCAGCTTGAATAGAATTAAATGAACCAGACCCGGCAGCAAAATCAAATATAAAATTTTGGCGTCCCACATCCGCTTAAGCAGTCCGCTGTTTTTGGATGTTGCCCGTTTTACGATTGAGCTCATCTCAGCCCACCTCTGGATTCAAATTGAAGGGCAGCCCCTCTCTTCCCCTACGCCGGAGCGAAAGGAGCCACCTAAAGCTTATTTAGACATAGCGTCGTATGCGGCCTGGTCGATTTCGGTCAGCTTGTTGTAGCCTGCCTGCTCCATTTCGCCGAGGAAAGCATCCCACTCCGTCAGGCTGCGCTGGCCGCTGATGAATTTCACAAGCGCCGCATTAAGCGCCTGCTTCACATTCGCGAGAAGCACCGTTCTTTCTTTCAATTGATCCGTTGAATATTTCAGCGAGCTGAATTCCTTGGATGTATATTTATCGAAAAACGTTGTTGCAAAAGACTTCGTCAAATCATCCATCCACTGGTAATACGCTTCATTGTTGACAGGTACCGGGAACGTCAGGCGATCCTGAAGGAAGTTCCATACCGGCGTGCCAATCGGCTTATTGCCCTGCTCCTCGAATTTGACGGTAAATGTCTTCTTGCCGCCTTCCTCCTTATACGACTTGCCTTCTACACCGTAGTCCATCAGCGTTCTGCCCTCATCCGAGAACATGTAATCCATAAATTTGATAATGCCTTCCGCTTTGTCCTCCGCCTTCTCATTAATGACGAAAACCCGGTCCATTCTGTATTTCTCCTCAGTTGGAGGCAGCATCGTCTGATTGCCGTCAGCGTCTTTGAACGGTTCCATTACTTTAATGCTGTATTTCGGATCATTTTCCGGTCCGCCGTTGTTCATGAACCACGATGGACGTGTGAAGAAGTCGCTGCTGATTGCGCCTTGGCCCGTCAGCATTTTCGTCTGCCACGATTCCTCGGTCGCAGTGCCTGCTACCCATTCTGGATCAATGAGCTTATCTTGGTACATTTGCGCATACCACTCGATGAGCGATTTAAAGCCCGGTGAATAAATATCCGATCCTTTGCCATTCTCATAAATGCCTTGCACTTTGCCATCGACGATTTTGTCATTAGCCGCAAAAGCTTCCTGAAACTTCAAAAAGCCGTCTCGCCCTGTGAATGGGTAAAAATTGGCTGTGTCCTTGTACGCTTCCTTCAGCTTTTTCAGTACATCTGTAAACTCCTGAACCGTCGTCGGGTTCGCCGTAATGCCCGCCTTCTCAAACATATCCGCCCGGTAAAAGGTTACATTCGATATCGTCGGATATTCCTGCGCCAAGCCAAAAATTTCGCCATCCTTCGTCGTCATCAGCTTGGCATAATCCGGATTCGCATCCAGATAAGCTTTAATATTGGGCGCGAATTTATCAATATAAGGCTTTAGATCAATGAACAGCCCTTGTCCGCCATATACCTCAGATTGTGCCAGCGAGACGATGCCGGAATCCGGGAACTGGCCGGAGCCGATTTTGAGCTCCAAATTTTTCTTGTAAGCATCATCATCTTCACCGCCATTCACCAGTTCAACCTTCGTATTCGTCTTTTCCTCAAGCACAGGGTACCAATTCAAATCCTGTAGCCAATTCGTATATTTTCCCGCCATCATATAGGAAAAGGTTGTCGTCCCTCCGGCCGATCCCTCATTTGTACCCGTTGAAGCTGACGGAGCCGCCTTATTTCCTCCATTGGAGCAAGCGGTCAATGCAAGAAGCAGTACCATCGACATCGTTGTAACGGATTTCCAATTCCATTTGTTGTTCATTTGAGCATTCTCCCCCAATTGTCATTTGGCTTGCATAAGTAAGCACTAACAATTTGAACATCTCCGCTTCATTGAATGTTGCTTATTACAACACATTCCGGTAAATTGATTGACCTCCTGTGAAATGTAATCGCTTTCTTGTATCTAAATTATCGCAAAATAGAGCAAATTGCAATCATTTTTTCTGAAATTCCGCTTCTGGTGAAGTTTGCCTTTTGGCATTTGCAACAATTAGTAGTGATTTCCTTTCCTTTAGTTGAAGCTCCATCGCTTCAGCTGCCTCATTTTATAATGAAATTAGAGCATTGACTTTAAAAAATAAAGGCTGTAGCATGAAATTAAAGCGCTTACTTATCAAGTTCGCATAGACCCTCCATTTTTTCGTTTCATTTAGCAACAGTATTGCCAATATCTATATGCGGCATATCGAAACGGGCGATCATTATTGCGGGGAACTGAACACCCAATACAACCGGCGTTATGAATACCCGTCTCTCATTCAATCAAAGGACGGAATGATCCATGCCTGCTTTGCATACGGGAACCGAACGCATATTAAATATGTCAGCTTCTCCGAGGACTGGGTACGGGGCGCTCACAAAAATAAATGGCCATGGGACAACTTCCCGATGGAATAGAGCCCTTTTTTGCATGGTAGACATATGGAATGGTAATAGCGTAAAGAAGCCCACTCCTCAAGGTGGGCTTTTTTCGCGTGTGAACGCATTGTAGTGCTGTCACAGGATTATAGAGCTTTCATATACCAGGCATCGCAGGCAAAATGCTCGGTTCCCGCCAAAGGCTGCTCCAATTGCACAAAGCCATGCTTTTTATAAAATTTATTGGCCGCGGCCATGCTCGCAAGCGTCTCTAAATAACATTGCTCATAATGAAGCTGGGCAAAGGCCAAGCAAACGTCCAGCAGCCGAAGAGCAGCACCTGTGCCTCGCGCCTCCGGCAGAGCATACATTTTTTGCAGCTCGCAAATGGCTGGGAAACCTTTAACAGGGCCAATGCCGCAGCCGGCAATGACCTTGTTATTTTTCTCCACCACCCAATATTTCGCACCGTCCTGCTGATACAAACGATAAAAATCGCCTAGCGCAGGGTCGGCCCAGGCTGTACCGGGCTTGTCTGCTCCAAACTCAATCAGGCAGGTCCGGATCAACGACTCCACCTGAGCATTGTCTCGCTCCTCTATTTCTCTTAGCTGCATGGATCGCTCTCCCTTTCTCCAATCATCGTGACCAGGCTTAATAAGGCGCTTGAACCTTTCATGTCTGAGCGAAAAATAAATTCGACAGGCAGGTCCCTATACGCTTCCGGCAGTTGATGAAAGGAGACTATACCTTCCTTTGCCGCCTTGGCGATTGCGGATTTTGGCAGCAGGGAGACACCAAAGCCCGCCGACACTCCTTTGACGATTAAATCCAATGTGCCGAACTCGCGAATTTCATAGGAAGTCCGCCCGCTTTCGTGTAAAAAATGCTCTGCCCTCGTCCGATGCGTACAGCCCACGTCAAAAAACAGCATCGGCTTAGCCAGCAGCTCGGCCATATTATCCTTGCCCGCTTCGGATACGAGTACCAGCTCCTCAGAAAATGCCTGTACACAGCTGATATTCCGTTCCTCAATCGGACCATAAACAAAGGCGCCATCAAGCTCGCCTCTAACAACCTTTTGCACGAGCGAATGGGTTCCGCCTGTAGCTAGAGATAGCTGGACAGCAGGAAACTCAGACTGATAGCGGCTAAATAGCGGAAGCAAATGCGTCAATGCGGCCGTCTCAATAGAGCCAATTCGCAGCGGCCCGACTGGCTGCTCGCCATATTTGGTTGTACGAGCCGCTTCATCCAGCAAGGCCAATATACGGTCAGCGTATTGCAGCAGATTTTCGCCCGCCTCCGTTAAAGCCATCCCTCGATTGGAGCGAACGAATAGCGGGAGCCCCAGCTCCGACTCCAAATATTGAATTCGGGTCGTTACGTTAGACTGCACATAGTTAAGCGCTTCTGCCGCCTTCGTCGCACTGCCCTCGCGGGCAACTGCACGGAATATTCGCAAATCCCCGCTTTCCATCTCGTCCACTCTTTTCTACTATGATTATTTGTGATAGCGACTATCTAATTCAATCATTTTACTTGATGATTTTCGCTGTGTACAATTCGTTTAGCTAAGGCTACATCAACGATTAATGGCAGGAGGAATTTGGATGAAGGCAATTTCACATAGAGGAGCAAGCGGGATTGAAGGACTGCAATACGAGGAAAGTGCCGATCTCAATCCGGGGACTGGCGAGGTGAAAATACGGCTGATGGCGGCTGGAATCAACCATCGGGATTTATTTCTAATGGCGGGGCGAACGGCATCAGACGCTCCGTTCATTCTCGGCTCGGACGGCACAGGAATCGTTGAGGCAGTCGGCAGTCTGGACAGCATTGCCGCTGTTGGCGATGAAGTGATTATTCATCCTTGCATAGGCTGGGAAAAAACAGATGAGGTTCCTCCAGTGCCCACTATATTAGGCGGTCCCTCAAACGGCACATTGGCCCAATATGTTATTGTTCCAGCGGCAAATGTGTTCCCCAAGCCAGCCTATTTAAGCTGGGAGGAAGCTGGTGTGCTTCCCTTATCCGCCTTGACCGCCTACCGGGCGCTGTTCACCAAAGGGCAATTGCGGCGGGGCGAGCATGTTTTGATCCCCGGCATTGGCGGCGGGGTTGCTACCTTCGCCATGCTGATGGCGCTAGCAGCAGGGGCAACGGTAAGTGTAACCTCCCGCAGCAAAACCAAGCAGCAAGCTGCTGTCGAACAAGGAGCGAGCTTCGCTTTGGACAGCCATAGCGACTGGCGCAGCAGCTTGGGGCAGCAGGCCGTCGATCTGATTCTGGACAGCATTGGGCCAGCAACCTTCGGGCAATATTTCGAGGTTATCAAGCCGAACGGACGCATCGTCACCTTCGGCGCAAGCTCCGGGGATGAAATCACGATTCCGATCCGGGCGCTATTTTTCTCTCAAATCAGTATAATCGGCACTTCCATGGGCAGCCGCGAGGAATTTGCCGCTATGCTTGCATTTGTCGAGCAGCACCAACTGCGCCCAGTCATTGACCGCATGTACAAGCTTCCTCAGATCAAAAAGGCCTTTGAACGTATGAACCGCGGCGAGCAGTATGGCAACATCGGAATTAGCATGGCTGAGGGTCCTCATGTTCCTTCTTAAGCTTCATCACATACTTCTCCAGCTGGAAGGTGAGGCTCCTAAGCTCATGCTCCTGCTGGAGCAATCCAAGCAGTGCCTGAATAATGACCGCTTTTGGATGGTCACGTGCAAATTCCTCAGCAAGCGCCTCGGTCGCATCGACGAGTTGGATCCGTCTGGAGCCTGTAATGGCCAGCTCCTTAATGACAGCGAGCAAGGCGTCCAGCAATTGGCTGCGCTTCTCTTCCATCGATATCTGTTTGCTCTTCATTTCTTGGCTTATCATATCGAACATCAACACGTCCGTTAAAATCGGTTTCTCCTGCTTGGCCAAAATATTTGCAGCCATTTCCTCCATCCGCTCTAAAACAAAGAGGGTGATATCCCGGATGCGGATCGGTCTATTTTCAAAAATCATCAGGAAGTTAAACTCTTTGATGATCCCGCCATATACCGTCACCATATCCCAAATATGAGGCTTTATTTGTTCACCAAGCAAGCGGATCAGACTGTTTTTATGAAGGTCGTACATCATCGATCTCATTTGGATGAAAAAGGGCGCCAGCTCCTTTTTCGTTTTAATTAATTCCTTAATTTCCTGCATAATAAACTTATTGATCATAAAAAACTCCAGCGTCACTTCCGTTTCCCGCACAAAAACTTCACGAGGCGTGAGCCCCTCTTCCTTAAGAATCCCTGAAAGCTGATCATCCAGCAGTTGCTGCCGACTTTTATGAACTTCCTTGAATAGTTCTTCCTTCGACGGAAAATATTTATATAAGGAGCCTTTGGCGATTCCGCAATCATCGGAAATATCCTGAATCGATGTCGCCACATAGCCCTTCTCCATAAAATGGCGAACGGCCGACTCAATAATTCTGTCTCTAATCAGGCTCAATAAAATCCCTTCTCTCAAAATCATTTGACTTTCAGCAAAAAATCGATAAAATAAAGCCTAGCGTGACCGATCAGTTTTACAAAGAAACCATGAGTCAATCTTACGAAATCTGCTCCTTCTTCGTCAAGGAGCGGCTCGCTAGCCTGTCTATTTCTTTGAGCTAAGATCGGCATACAAAACCCAAGAGAGGGCGAGGAGCCTACACATGTCTACACCAAATGCTTCACAGTTAGCCTCAGAGCCGGAATTTTCCATCAAATCGATATTGGCGCCGCTTCTTGCCGTCATTATTGGGATGATGATGGTTATTTTGGACAGTACCGTCGTCAATGTTGCCGTTCCTAATTTGCAGCATTATTTCGACAGCTCGCTCAAGACGATCCAATGGACGATCACGGGCTATACCCTTGCTTTATCCGCCGTTATTCCGCTTGCCGGATGGATGACCGATAAATTTGGCGCCAAGCGGATTTTTCTAATTACCATTGCCCTGTTTACACTAGGCTCCGTGCTCTGCGCATTAGCGCAAACACCGGAGCAGCTGATCTTGTTCCGCGTGCTTCAAGGCATTGGCGGCGGCATGGTATCCCCGATCGGGATGGCGATGATTTTCAAAATGGCACCTGCCAACAAACGTGGAGCTGTTATGGGCATGCTCGGCATTCCTATGCTGCTCGCTCCTGCGATTGGCCCGATTTTGTCCGGCTGGCTGATCGGCTTTGCCTCATGGCACTGGATTTTTCTAATCAACCTGCCAATCGGTATTGCCGCATTATTCGTCGGTATGAAATATTTGCCGAAGCTTGAACGTCAAAAAACGCCTGCTCTCGATATTATCGGGATGATCTTGGCCCCTATCGCCTTTTCTATGCTGGCATTCGGCGTTAGCGAAGGTGGTACCGACTGGAGCTCGGCCAGAACGTTGACCGGACTCATCGTAGGCGGATCGGCACTTATTCTATTTATTATCGTTGAGCTGCTTCAGAAGCAGCCTCTGCTGGAGCTGCGTGTTTTCCGCTCGTCCGATTTTACTCGCAGTATTATTTTATCATGGATTTCACAAATTGCCTTGTTCGGTTCGATTCTGATGATTCCGCTGTATTTGCAAACCGTGAGGGATTTCACTCCGCTTGAGAGTGGTCTAACGACGCTGCCGATGGCGATCTGCTCGATGATTTTCATGCCAATCAGCGGACGGCTGTTCGATAAATGGGGAGCTCGCCCGTTAGCTATGGCCGGTTTGTCGGTGATTACGATTGCCCTGTTCTTGTTGTCCCGGATTCATGTGGATACAGCCATTGTTATGGTAATGATTCCACTTGGCATGATGGGTATGGGCATGGGCTTGTCGATGATGCCGCTTAACACCCATGTGCTGAATTCTGCGCCGCGCAGACTCGTCAGCCGCGTAACGCCTCTGACTTCAGCTAGCCAGCAGGTCGTTACTTCCTTTGCAATAGCTGGACTGACCGGCTATTTCTCCTCTCAAGCGACTGCGCATATTACGGAAGCGGGAGCAGGCGGCAACATGCTGGAAAGCACCTCTCTGGCATTTGGCGATACTTTCTTACTCGCAGCAGGCATCGCGATAGCAGGCGTATTATTGAGCACAATTTTGCGCAAGCCGAAGCTCAAGGATGATCATGAGCAAGAGGAAGATGCACCGGACCCTGCGATGATGATGGGCCATTAATTTTAAGAGACATTGTTGTTTAGTAAATGAATAAACAAATGAATAAATAAATGAAGGCTAATTCCTGCACGCTGCAGGAGTCAGCCTTCATTTATTTACATGCAAAATGCAAAAAGGCACCTGCGATCTGAGCGTTCAAATCATAGGTGCCTTTGCTGATGATGCTACTTATAATACCGCTTATTTCATACTCTCTTCTTAGTTAAGAAACCGCCGAATTCTCGAACAGCGAAACATGCAGCTTCACGACCGCCTTGCGTATCGTCATTTCCGCTTCAACGCTGCAGCATGGACGGTGGATATCATGCGGGAAAAAGACGGCAAACATGCCGGGCGTAAGCACGATGTCCGATTCATCGCTTACTTCCTTATACGACAATCGGTCGCGGCTGTCCAGCTCGTCTGCTGTAACGACTGCTTCCCCATTATCGCGGGCGACGCGAATGAGCTCCCGACCTTTCAGCAGCAGCTGAATGTCGATATATTGCTTGTGAGACTCCGCCAGCTGCTCTTCCGCCGGACGGGTCTCCACATGCTGGACGAGCACAAATAAGCGCTCGCCATCGATTTCATATTTTCCAGCCGGTGTATCCTCCGTCACTTCCTGCTCCAGCCAAGCCAGTGCCTGCCGAAATGGCGGCAGCCAGCCCGGCTCCTGCTCCCAGCTGCGCAAATCGCTAATGATCATCCTGGTCCGCTCCTTTATAAATGAATTCATCCCATGTTACGGTCTGAGTATTGTGCCTCCAATATAGCGAACGCCGCCTCTTTGTTGAATGGAATCCTTCGCATCATTGAAATAATAAGTCGCCAAAATTTCTCCGGCGGTCGTCTCGACAGCCCGCGGATAGCCAAGATCATTGCTGCCGCCATCATCACGTAAAATCAGCTCTGGCCCCCAGCTTAGCCCATTATCCTCGCTTACCCTTGCCCGAATGCCAAATGGCGGCCTTCTGAAGCCATAGACGGCAAACAGCCTGCCATCCTCCATCAGCGTCAAATGCACCGTATCGCCATGGTCGTTGATCCGCGAGACGAAGCGCCACGTCAGCCCGCCATCGTCCGAGGCGTAAAGTTCGCACCATGCCGCCACCATCGCCGGCTTGCATCTGACTGCAACCATAATGACGCCATCTTTCATGAGAACGGGGGATGGGCAAATCATCCGATACTCCTCGCTATGTGGCATTAATGACACAAGCGACCAATTGCAGCCATCATCGAACGAAGCGAAGACGACGGGGCGATCATGCGGATTATTCCGCGGCCTTGCCGTCAGAAACAGCAGCACAACGCCGTCTGGCCGTACAATATACGACGGCCTGCCCTGATAGCGGGGAATACCGCAGTCCGGAAGCATCACAGGCTCGCTCCAGGTCGCGCCTGCGTCACGCGACATTTTCACCCAAGCCTGGGCGTGATCAACCGCAGAGTTCGGCGTACACCAGCATTCGAGCAGCGTATTGGGGTCGGAGAAGTCGAAGCCCTCCTCGAACGTATGTGGCTTGCCATACGGGAGCTGATCCAGCAGCTTGTAATTGTCGGCGATTTGCGCGGCCTCCTGCCAGCTGCGGCCGCCATCAAGCGTACGGACAGCAGCAATCCGCCCGAAGGTTTCTACCCGGTCATGATTCAGGTTTCCAGGAATCTGATAGTCACAGTCAATGTTCATAAACGCGAGCAAAATGTTCCCTTCACTTATTTTCCACAAACCACCATTAAAAGGCCAAGAGCAAAACTCATTGTCTTTGCGATAAATTTCAATATGCTGCAGCTGCTGTGGTTTCACTGGCTTCATGTATCGACTCATCTCGTCATCCCCCTTGGGCTGGCGTAAACGCGCTATTTGCGGTGAAGCGAAGGCAAAGGCCCGTTTCGCGGTAAGCATAAGTAAAGCGGCCTTCAAGCGTGCAACCGAGCAACCGAACAACCGAACAACCGAACAAGGCTTATTTTTTCATAAAAGTCCCTGCTGCCGGTACTTCTCAACCATTTGCTTCAAATCGCCATACGCTGCCGGTGTCAGCGGCGCTACCGGACGTCGCGATGGACCGGCGGGCACGCCGATCTCATTCAGCACCGCCTTCAGCACAGAAGGTAGCGTGCCCAAAGAAAAGGCACTCCGCAAATCCCGCAGCACCCGCTGCGCCTCCTCTGCCTCCCTAAAGCGCTCTGCCTGAAAATGCTCATAGATTGCCGCCACCTGCGCCGGGAACACATTAGCCGTTGCCGCAATCGCACCGCTGCCGCCCGCCATAAGTGTCGGCAAGATAAGCGAGTCCGTTCCCGCCATCACCGAGAAGGAATCAGGTGTCTGGTCGATATATTGCAAAATCGTATCAAAGCTGCCGCTGCTGTCCTTAATGCCGACAATATTCGGGATTTGCGCAAGCTCGGCTACCGTTTTGGGCTGCAGCGCATTCCCTGTGCGGGCGGGGATGTTGTACAGCACGACGGGAATCGCAACCGCTGCCGCTACCTGCTCAAAATGATAAATAAGCTCCTGCTGTGTAAACGCAAGGAAATAAGGAGTAATGACCGAGAGCGCATCGACGCCTGCTTCCTGCAGCCGCTTAGCAAGCCGAACCGTTTCCAGTGTGCTCGCACAGCCTGCTCCGGCATAAACCGGCACGCGGCCCTTCGCTTCCCGCACAATGATTTCCGCTATTCGCACCTTCTCCTCGAAAGAAAGCGAGAAAAACTCGCCATTCGTGCCCAGACAAAACAATCCATGGACGCCAGCAGAGATGAACCGCTCCACCATTAGACAAAGCGCCTGCTCGTTCAGCTCCTCCTGCTCATCGAACGGTGTTACCATTGCCGGAATTATACCTTTCGCCAATTCCATCGCTAGTCCTCCTTTTTAAGGTAAGCCCTTACATTTTATTTCGCGCCATATGCCGCCTGCTCGCCTGAACTACGATGCCAAACTGGACACCCCCTCAAATATAATGTATATAAGATTTAAGAAGAAACTGTTGAAAGCGTGGTGCTCCAAAATGGATTTGCCGAAAATTGATAATTCTAACCTGTGGGACAAAACCTACACTCTATTAAAGGAAAAAATCATCCGCCGTGAATTTCTCGGCAATCAGAAGCTGCTCATTCCTGAGCTGGCTGCCCAGCTTGGCGTTAGCCGAACGCCGATTCGCGACGCCTTGAACCGTCTGGAAATGGACGGCCTTGTGAAGACGGTATCCAAGGTCGGCACCTTCGTCAATGCCATTGAAATACAAGACGTAATGAATGCTACCGATACGCGGATGATGCTGGAATTTTGGGTGGTGGACAAGCTAAGCTCCTGCACAAAGCAACAGCTTCATGAAGAAATTAGCAGGCTGGAACACATTGTCGAGCTGTCACTAAGCGAGCTAGAAGCACTTCCGCTCGATCAGTATTTACAGAAAGACTATAATCTGCTGTTCCATTTGGAATTCATGCAGCTTGGCGGGAACAGCCATAATGCAGCCATCTATAAAAGCCTGATGAACTATCGTTTCATCGCTGCAAGCAGCTCGCTCATCAGCAAAGAAATGGTAGCTGCCGCCATTAAGCAGCATCAAAACATCATTGCCGTCCTAAAGCTTGGCGATGCTGAACAAATGCGCGCGGTCATTCGTGAGCATCTGGAGGACTCTAAAAATCGCCTTATCGCTAAAATCACTGCAAATGGCGGCTCCATTTAGCACGAATTTGCATTCGGTCATTCTTTTTTCTTTTTTCTGATTATTGGTTTTGCCGTTTAGCGCTTGATAGCCTTTACAACCTTTAATGATAAATGTTGTATACATCATTTAATGCTTATAATATAGCTTAACCCCTCAGCCTCGTCAATCCTTCTCTTTGCGCCTTGCCCAATTAAATGGCAAGATGACTTTTTGCTCGGAGAAGGGTACAATAAAGGGAAGTAAGCTAATATCTATTATTGATTAACAGACAAAAGGAGTGTTACAAATGACACAATATCGTGAAATAGATTCAACTGAGCAATGGGATGCCGCTTTGGAAGGCTCGAAAGACCGGGCCCTTGTTGTTTTCAAGCATAGTACGACTTGCCCGGTGAGTGCGAACGCGCACCGCGAGTTCACAGCCTATCTGGACGCTAACCCGCGTCAGGATACGGATTATGTCCTTGTTAAGGTTATCGAATCCCGTCCGGTTTCGAACAAAATCGCTGAAGATACGTCGGTTAAGCACGAGTCGCCGCAAATTATTTTTATCCAAAATCAAGAGAAGGTTTGGAGCGCTACGCACTGGGCGATCACGTCCGAGCATATTACAGCGGTTCTTGACTAATCGAATGGTAACTGCAAAATAGCTTTCTTTTGTAAAAGCTTAAAGACCGGGCCGCTTGTTTTCGCAAGCGGCTCGGTCTTTTTAGTATGTGCGAAGGGTCAGGCTTCCTTCTATGCCTGTCGGCAGTAAATGCCTTTCTAAGTGCCTTTCTAAGTGCCTTTCTAACCGCTTCCCGCTGAATAGGGTTCATTTGCAATAAAGCTGTCCCTTTTTTAAAGGCCGGCTTGTCCTTGGGAGGGAAAAAGAGTGTTCGAACGGATTTCTTTTGCGTTCGGATGCAAAAAGACGGTGTTCCAGTCGCTATCGACTTGGAACACCGTCTTCATTTTTGCTGCCTTGCAGGCATTGATGTTATTCGTATAATACTGAAAGCACTTTAGCAATAACGACTGCGGATTGAGCCCGAGTTGCCGTTGCTTGCGGCGCGAAAGCGCCATTGCCCATGCCGGAAATCAGCCCCAGATGCTTAATGGCAGCTACTGCTTCCTGCGCATAATCCGAGATTTGCTCAGCATCCGTGAAGGAGGCTGCTGCGCCCGTAGGTTGCGCCGCCCCTGCATCTGCTGCGAATCCGCTTTGCTTCGCAGCGCGGTACAGCATAACCGCCATCTCTTCTCTTGTAATGGAAGCGTTGATGCCGAAGGAGCCGTCCGCTCTGCCTTTAATAATGCCATTCTGCTCTGCGGCAAGGACAGACTGTTCATACCAGCTTCCAGCCTTGATGTCGCTCAGCTTCGTTGAAGCGCCGTCTTTGCTCGCAAGACCGAACGCCTGAACGAGCATATGCACAAACTGTGCACGGGTAACGCTGCCCGCTGGCTGGAATTTGCCTGCTGCCGTGCCTTGAACGATGCCTTTGGCAGCAAGGCCTTCAATTGCGATCTTTGCCCATGGATACTGTGCGATATCATCGAACGAAACGTCTGCGTAAGCCGCTGCATAACGGCTGAAATGCGCCGCCTGGAATACGATTACTTGATCCTTTTCGCGATAAACACTGCTATGGACAGCTTCCAAACCGCCATTGCTATTCAAATAATAAACGATTGCCTGATGCGGCTGCTCGCCTGCTTTCAGCGTGTACGGCAAGGCAACTTCCACTTGCCCTTCGTTCCACGTTAATTGCTTGCCATCATGGACGAGCAACAAATCGTAAACTTGATGCGCGCCAACCTTCGCGCGTTCCTCCGCTGTAAGGGCAGCCGAGTCTACCTTCTCGGCTGTGAAGGCCAGCATTGCGGCGGTGTTTTGCGCCGCTGCGCTGGCAAGGGCTTCGACGGCGACGCTAATTCGTACGCCGTCCAGCCATACATGCAGCACCGGCACATTGTGATCGGTCAGCTCTTTAATAGCAGCCGCGGGCAGCTGTACGACTGCCTGCTGCGGTGCAGCTGCTGGAACGACGCGAATCGTGACGTCGTTCCCGCTTGCCTGCGTCGCCGCCTTGCTCAGCTCGCTGGCGGCGACTGTCGCGACCAGCTTGCCGGATGCATCCGGCACGCCGTTCGCGATTGTAATCACACCAGCAGCCGATGGCGCTGCTGTTGGCTGCGGGCTCGCCGTCGGAGTAGCCGGCGATGACGTGCCCGGCGCTGGCGTCACCGGAGATGCCGTTGGCGCCGGCGTCGCTGGTGATGGCGTCACCGGAGATACTGTCGGTGTCGGTACCTCTGGCGTTGGTGTTACCGGAGGTACTGTCGGTGTCGGCTCCTCTGGTGTTGGCGTTGGTGTTGGCTCCTCAGTCGCCACCTCCAGCCCTGCAAGCGCAGCTGTCACTGCTGCTGCGCTCGCAGCCACCTGCGCCTGATCAGCTTCCTGATCAGCGCTTGCCCGCTGCGCTGCAGCCAACGCTTCGGCAAGCACGGACCAGCTTGCTGCCGTGTACTGGCTTTGCGTCAAGCCAGCTGCTTCAGCAATTGCGGCATTCAGCTCGGCCTTATCAGCCAGAGCCAGCCCGAATGCCTTGAAGTCCATCATGCCGACCCAGCCTTGGCCTTCGGTAATCGTCACCTTGAGATAACGGCCCGTATTATTGTCCGTCAGCTTATGGCTGTCCGAAGGCATCGCCAGCGTTTGCGTATCCGCTGCTGTACGGAACGTTACGCCATCATCGGAAATTTCCACCTTGTAATGGACGACTCCCGCCCATTTGTTGAGCACCACTTTTTTCACTAGCGAAGCTTGGCCCAGATCGACCATCCACCAGCTGCCAGCCCCTTTATCTGTTCCCCACGAAGTGCCTTCATTTTGATCGACTGCCCCTTCTGGAGCGTTGGTCTTGCCGCCGCCGCTGCCGGCGTTGCTGGAAGAAGTTGCTGCTTTAAACGCTGCAATATCCTGCAAAGGCTTAAGCGCTTGAATCGCGGAGGCAAGTGCTTCCGTCGCAGCCACAACCGCCGTTTGAACAGCCTGGCCATCATTGTTGACCGTCTTCGCATTCGCTAATGCAGCTTGCAGTACAGCCCATCCGGCCGCATAATATTCCGCACCGTCGAGCTGCTCTGCTGATACGATAGTGGTCACAAGCGTGCCTTTGTCCACGTTCGACAAACCATTCAGCGCTGCCTGCAATTCGGCAACTGCATGATTGACGACCGTTTGCGTAGCTCTTGCATCACCAGAAGCCGTCCGTGCAACAGCAAGCGCACTTTGCAGCGCCTGCCAGCTTTTGGCCGACCAGTCCGCCTCTTGCTTTGCTTCTGCATCGGCAATGAGCCCCGTCAGCGCCGCCTTGTCCGCAGGCACCACTTCAAGCCCAGCGACAACGGAAGCCAGCTGCCCCTGTGCCGCATCCACTTCAGCTTGCGTTACCCCTTGAGGCGTATATGCCTGATCGTGAACGAACTGTGCCTGAGCGATAGCAGGTGCAAGCTGCGGCCAGCTCTGCGGCGTAAAATCTGCCCGGGCGAGCGACTTCGCTTCAGCAATTGCGGCCGCCAAATGCTGGCGATCTGCCGGAACTGCCGTCAAGCCATGCTTATAAACGTTCAAGGAATCCAGCGCATAGCCCTTATAGGCGTATCCGCCGTTTGCTGGATATTCATCATAATCAAACATCGCATGGTTTTCCCATGCATCGCCCTCAGACGCAATCCAGCCTACATTCGATGGAATCCATGCCGGCTCCCAATAGAAAAATCCGGCTCCCTTGTTATTTTCCACATTGGAGATCAAATCCATAATCGTTTGAATCGCGTCATATTGGCCTTGAACGGTCGCGTCCCATTTCGCTCCGCCCGTTTTCAGCTTTTGGTCGGAGTTAATAATATTTTCATGGGCATCGCCATTTTTATACGAAAAAGGATACGACGTCTCAGCAATGACCACTTCCTTGCCGTAACGCAGCGCCATATCATCCATATTGATTTTCACCGCTTCCAGCGTACCGTGCCAGAACGGATAATAGGATAAGCCGATAATGTCGTAATCGACTCTGCCATTGATGCCGTCGAAGAAATAACGGAAGGTCGCATTTTTGCCGCCTTCAGCAAGATGAATCATAATTTGAACATCATCGCCGCCAGGCAGGGCGCGAACAGCCGACGAACCGCTGTTCAGCAGCAGCGCTTGATCGTCAAAATTAACCGAGCCGCCTTTGCCCGTGAGCACGCCGCTGTTGATTTCATTGCCGATCTGCACCATGTCAGGCATTGCATTTACTGCCTGCAATTCTGAAATAACCTCGTACGTGTAATCGTATACCGCTTGGCCCAGCTCAGGCATCGTCAGGTTTTTCCACGCCGCAGGTCGAACCTGCTGGCCCGGATGCGCCCAGTCATCCGAATAGTGGAAATCGACGAGCAGCTTAAGCCCCTTCGCCTTCACTCGCTTAGCGAGTCTAAGCACATCTTCCTTATCATTGTAGCCGCCCGAGTTTTGCGGATCATTCCACACCCGCAGCCGGACGTAGTTTACGCCCCGGTCCTTCAAAATGTCCAGCAAGTCGCGTTCCACGCCATTGCTGTCGTAATATTTTCCGCCGTTGTCCTCAATTGCGGTCAGCGTCGAAATATCCACCCCGCGAATAAAATCGTCGCGGTAGCCCAGCACCGTGACCGACGCTTTCGGCTGCACGCTCGCTCCCGTTACCGTTCCTGCTACTTCAAAGCTGCCCCCACCTGTATATTTCTGCGGGTCAACAGCGTCCCATGCGACATTGACAAGCCCAAAGCTGCCGTCCGCATATGCGGCATTCACCTGTGCCGGAAGGCTCGGAGCCGTACCGCTGTAGGTTTCGATATTCACCGCGTCATAGCCGGTAATGTCCGCTGGACTTTTCACCATTTCCTTCTCTGCTACCTTTAATTCTTTAATGCCCGGCCACCAGCCGCTTCCCGCATAAAAAGAAATCGTGACACGCACATAACGCATGCTGTCCGCCTCGAATGCAAGGCTTGCCGTCTGCTGCTTTGCCGCATTAGCCGATTTATCGGCAGCGACCGTCCAGTTCACATCGTCCGGCGATACCTCTACGATATACTTGACGATTTCATCTTCCTTCCAGGTGATTTCCACACCAGAAAGATCATATTCGCTGCCCAAATCCACTTTAAGCCAGTGTGTCGGACTTACAGCGCTTGCTGCGCTCCATGCCGTATCCGGATTGCCATCGACCGCGTATTCCTTCGGCTGGCCCCACTGCGGATCTATATATTCTTGGCTTGCTGTAACGATTTTGCCAAGCGCCAAATTTGCTGCAGTTGCCTTTACCGCCGCTTGCGGCCAGGCCATCTGTGTCATAAATAGCGCTACGACCAGCACGAGGCTGATGTACCCTTTCCCCTTTTTCATGTAAACCTCTCCCTTGATTATATTGTTTCTCCATGCTTCATCTAATTGTAAGCGATTTTATGAAAAGCGATATACATACCAAAAGCAACATTCTAGCATTTTATGCAACCTGTTTGACGCCGCACATTCCGAATTTTGGTAGCGCTATCATTCATAGGGTTTTCATAAGCGAAACCTGCGCAAACAGACACTTCAAATACTATCGATTAGAAAAATCCTGAATTAACGCGCTTAAGCCCCAGCCCGGGGATTAACGAAAATTTCGGCTAATCACTTGTTATACTCAAGCCGATGTTTTATATTGACATAACAGTAGGTCAAAAATTAAAGAGGTGAACGAACGAGATGACTCCACGCACGAAGGAACAAAACGATGAGATCCGGCTGCGGCGTTTGGCGCAAATCCGGAAAGCCGCTGCCGATGTGTTTTTGAATAAAGGGCCTTTACTGGAAATCCGCGATGTGGCCTCGCAAGCGGGACTCGGTTATGGCACGGTATACCATTATTACAGCAATAAGGGCGATTTGCTTCAAGATTTGCTATGGGATGCGTTCGAGCGGGCCGGCGATTGGCTGGTAGCCCCGCTAGAGGCTCCGCTGGAGGTCTCCCGCGCTTCGGCCTCGGGGAAGGCACCGACGGGCAGGCATTTCAGCTTGGCTGCTGAGGCGGACACCGGGAACTCGGCTACCGCGGATTCCCGAAGCGGAAGCAGCGAAACGGCCGCTGCCGCAGAGCTTGGCCCCGTCGCCGCCGCAGGCTTCCGGCTGCTGCAGCTATGGGCGGAGGACCGCGCCCTTTACCTATTGTTTAAGATGGCCGGAGAGGACTTTGCCTCGCTGCCAGAAGCGCGCTCGGCCACGCTTTCGGCCGCCTTTCGTCGTGAGGTGCTGGCGCCGCTTGCCGCGCTGCTGGAAACCGGGCGTGAGCCGGACGGGGCTGCCGCTTCCGGCGAAAACGCGGCGGAGCCGCCGTATCAGCTGCAGCGCGCGGAAATGCTGCTGGCCGCCTTGGTCGGCTGCGCCTCTATTTCGCTTCGCCGCGGAAAACTGCAAGAGGAGGCCGGCGATATCGCCCGTTTTTTAAAATTATAGAATGGATAAGGAGCGAATAATGACAGATGATCATACTAAAATCACCTAGGGAAATCGAAGAGATGAAACCAGCGAGCCAAATCGTTGTGGACTGCTATCGCGAGGTGTCCAAACTGATCGAGCCTGGGATCACCACCCAGGAAATCAATGACTTTGTTGCCCGACACATCACCAAGCTGGGCGGCAAGCAGTTTACGAAAGGATACAACGGTTACCCCGCCGAAACCTGCATTTCGGTCAACGATGTGGTGGCTCACGGCATTCCGTCGAACCAGGTGGTTATGGACGGCGACTTGCTGAAGCTCGACATTGTCGTGGAATACGGCGGATGGTTCGGCGATTCGTGCTGGTGCTATGCGGTGGGCAATATCCGGCCGGAGGCGCAAAAATTAATGAAGGTGGCAAAGGAATGCTTGGACCTGGGGATAGCCCGAGCGCTCCCTGGAGGCCGGCTTGGCGACATCACGTCGGCGATTCAAGAGCATGCGGAAGCGAATGGATTTTCGGTCGTACGCGATCTGCTGGCGCACGGGATCGGGCGGAGCCTGCACGAGGAGCCAAGCTACGAGCATATCGGCGTAGCTGGCAAAGGCATTCGGTTAAAGGAAGGCATGGTGTTTACGATTGAACCGATGATCAACGAAGGTACGTTCCGTATCAAGATCGACGACGATCGGTGGACGGCGAGAACAGCCGACGGCAAGCTGTCGGCGCAATATGAGCATACGATTGCAGTCACGTCCGACGGACCGCTGATTTTAACGGCCCATTAAAAATAGAGGCAAACGGACGGGAATGCGTCATTAAAGGAACTAAGTCGCTAACCCAGCCTGCTTGCCCTGACGAAAGTTCGTAATCCAAAACGACGAATAACCGCGCTGCCGCAAAAACAAGGCTGCTCTCCGTTTCCGGAAAACAGCCTCCTGTACATCCTCTAAAACCCACACGATTACCTTTGTCACACTATTCTTTAACCGAGCCTACGACGAGGCCTTTAACGAAAAACTTTTGCAGAAACGGATAAATTATGAGGACAGGAAGAGCGCCGATAAAAATTTGCGCTGCACTAACCGTCTTCTGCGAGATCAAGGCAAGCGATACGGGATCAAGGCTCATGGAGCTCATGTCGCGTGAAATAATGACCGTTTGCAGAAAGGTTGCCAGCGGATATTGGTGAACGCCTTCTGTGTACAGCAGGCCGTCAAACCACGAATTCCAATGGAACACGATGCTGAACAGGCTGAGCGTTGCAATGGCTGGCTTGGATACCGGCAGAAAGATCGTGAACAGCACCCGGAAGTGGCCTGCTCCATCAATCATAGCTGCTTCCTCCAGCTCCTTCGGAATGCCCCGGAAGAAGTTCATCATCAGAATCGTTAAATAAATATTAACCGCTCCGGGAAGCACCAGTGCCCAGAAGGAGCCCATCAGGTTCAAATTCTGGATCATCATATAGAAGGGAACAAGCCCGCCGTTAAAGACCATCGCGAAAACGAAAATCCAGGAGTAGTAAGAACGTGCCTTGAAGCTCGTGCTTTCTCTGGAAAGCGGGTAGGCTGCCATAAACGCCAGCAGCAGCGTAAGGGCCGTGCCAATGGACGTCCGCATGATAGATATCCAGATCGAGTTTAGAAAGATCGGGTTGTCGATCGTTTTGCGATAAGCCTCCAAAGTGAAATCTACCGGCCACAAATTAACGATATTGGCATCGGCCGCCGACTTCGCGCTGAATGAAATGGCCAATACATGAACAAGCGGGATAATGCACAGGAGCGAGATAAACAGCAGCCCTGTATTATTGAGTATAGAAAATATGCGGTATGACAGTGTTTTGTGGTACATTCTAGGCTCGCTCCATTCTTAGAAAATTCGATAGTTTGCCCATTTATAGGCCATGCGGTATGAGACGAAAATCAAGATCATGCTGATAATGGATTTGAATAATCCGACCGCTGTTCCAAAGCCCATTTCCCCGCTTATAATCGCTGTACGATAAACGAACGTATCAATAATGTCGCCTTTATCGTAGACTAGCGGGTTATACAGGTTGAAAATTTGGTCAAAGCCCGCATTCAAAATGTTGCCGAGTGCCAGTGTACCTACGACAATCGCCATCGGCACCATCGAAGGCATCGTAATGTGAAGCGTCTGCTTCCAGCGGCTTGCGCCGTCCACTTCGGCCGCCTCGTACAGCGAGGGGTTGATGTTCGAGAGAGCTGCCAGAAAGACAATCGTTCCGTAACCAAACTCCTTCCACACCTCGGAAATAATAACCGTAAAGCGGAACCAATTGCCTTCTCCAAGGAAGAAGATCGGTCCGATCCCGACCATGCCCAGAATCCGGTTTACAAAACCGCCATCGCTAGACAATATGTCGATCAAAATACCGCCCAAAATGACCCATGACAGGAAGTGGGGCAGATAGACCATCGTTTGCACATAACGCTTGAAAAGCTCCTTGCGCACCTCATTTAAGAAAAGAGCAAAGATGAATGGAGCTGCGAGGTTAAAAATAATTTTCAAAACCGCAATGACCAGCGTGTTCCAAATAACCTCCAGGCTGTCCTCCCGCTCAAACATGTAGCGAAAATTATCGAGACCGATCCATTCCGAGCCTGTAATGCCCAGCCGGGGCTTAAAGTCTTGGAAGGCCATAACAATGCCCGCCATTGGCAAATAGCTGAACAAAATCAGAAAAACAAGGGATGGAAAAATCATGAGATGGAACGGCCAGTGGCGCTTTAGCTGCCTCATATTGTAGTATCCTCCTGAACGCATTTGTATGAATTACCTCAATTATAGCAACGCCCCAAACCGCCTGAACACATGACGGAACCAACATTGATGGCACTATTGCAACTACTTTTCACAGGAAACTCTCATAAAAAACAAAAGCAGCCTGCCGAGGGCAGACTGCTTTGCTGACTTGCACTATTTTACAGATGCATACCATTCATTTACTTCCTTCGTAATTTGCTCGCCGCCGGATTTATTCCAGCTGGCAACGAATGTATCGAAGGCATCAATCGGCTTTGTGCCGTAAATAATTTCGTTAAACGTTTGAAGCTCGATTTTTTTCAAGTAATCCATTTTCGACTTCATCGTCGGCGTTGTAGGACCCGTAAACATGTTCATAAGCGCAACATCCTTCTGGGACATGAGCACCTTCGCCGCTTCTGGCGTTTGCTTGCCAAAGCTGTTGGCAATGTCTTTCTCCAGCTTCGTCTCCGGCTCCTTGCCATCTGCAAGCGCCAGCAGAGCTGTCATTTGCGCGTCTGGAATACGGGCGCCATCACGAACGAGGAAATAACGAACAATGTTAATATAGCCTCCAGGGATATCATCTTGATAAAGCGTGTTGCCATTGGCATCAACATCATAGTCATAACCTTTGAACATGCCAACCTCAAGCGGGCTGCCCTTCGCAGGGTTTGCGAAGTTGTCAAACATCCAGTTCTCATAAGTGAACAAAGCCTCAGGATGCTTAATATCTTTGTTGATCAAAATAACAGCGCTGGAAAATGGCGTGCCATGGCTTGTCGCTTTGCCGTCAGGACCTTTTGGCAGTGCGATCGGCGTCCATTTTGCGGTTGGCACGTTTTTCGCTGTATCGACAAGCGGCCAGCCGCTCATCCAGTACGGTCCAGGAATAATGCCCGCTGTTCCTGCAACAGCTGGCTCAGCCGTTTTGTTCTCATCCCATAGAGCTGCTTCCTTAGGAATAAAGCCTTTTTTGCTCCATTCCGAAAGCTTCAAGAGGCCCTGCTTCATGCCTGTGTTAATGGAACCATATTCCAGATTTCCGTCAGTTCCAACATTCCATTGCTCTGGCATCGCGCCATAAGCGCCAAAAATCCATGATGGGTCGCCCATCCAGCTGCTCAGCTTCGTTTTGAAGCCAATGCTAAGCGGCGTTACTTTATCAGGAGCCAATCCGTCCGGATTGTTGTTTTTGAAAGCTTCCATCACAGTTTCCAGCTCGGCAATCGTTGTCGGAGCCTTCATATTCAGCTTGTCCAGCCAATCCTGGCGGATCCACAGCAAGTAGTCGTTGTTATAAGCATAATCCAGTACGGGAATACCCATTTTTTTGCCGTCGCGAATATATGGATTCCATACGTTAGGATCAAGCTCCATCGCTTTTTTCCAAGTATCATTTGCGTATTGGTCAAACAGGTCGCCAGCTTCGCGGAAATAGCCGGAATCGACCAGATCAGCTACCAGCTGCGGATCATTATTGCCCACTACCAGCACGTCAGGCATATCCTGTCCCGAGGACATGGCCAGGCGCAGCTTTGTAGCTAAAGCATTGTTCGTATCCGTTACAGACCACAGCGATTTGATCTCGATGCCGAGCTGCTCCTTGGCCCATTTTGTCGCTACGTTGTTCTCAATCGTTTCACCATTTTTATATTTCACCTCAGGAGCTACACCCCATACGGTCGTCAATGTAACAGGCGGATCATATTTCTCTTTATATTCATTTCCTGTTGAAGCTCCTGTGTTCGTGCTCTCGCCCGTTCCTTTGTTGTCCTTGCCGCATGCTGCGAGCAGGCCGACAACGAGAATGAGGCTTAGTACGAGCAGCAGCTGCTTTTTGTAAGCGCTAATCATTTTTGTTTTTCCCCCTCCAACTGTGTGTTGCAATTGTTTATGACTTTATTATAGGAGCATTGCTGGGGAAGTCATAGGACAATAACCGAACATTTCTGCACCTTTGGCAACCTGTTCGCTTTTTGCTATTGGTCGCGGAACTCCTGCGGCGTCATGCCATAATGCTTGCGGAAGATTTTGCTGAAATATTGCGGATTCTGATAGCCCAGCTCCGAAGTAATTTCATAAATTTTCTTATTAGTCTGCTTCAGCAAATAATGCGCCCGCTCCATTCGCATCCGGGTAATATAGTCACTGATGCTCTCGCCGGTCTGGGCTTTATAAATTTTGGACAAATAGACGGGATGCAAAAACACCTTGTCCGCAATCGTCTTCACCGATGTATCATGGCCAAGGCTTGCAGACACAAGCTCCTGCACCTGCTTGACCAGACTGCTCTTGGCGTATTCCTCCGTGCTCGACAGCTCTGTGCGCAAGCGCTCCAGCATATCTGTCGACCAATTCCGCAGCTTGTCCAGCGAATGAATAACGGTGTGGTCGAGCAGCATGTCGAAGCCCGCATGATCAATTTCATAAATAAATTGTCCCTGTTTATGGGCCGTATACATAAAGGCATTCGTAATCGAGAGAAACACTTCATACAGATGCTCCCGCGAAAACTTCACCTGCTCCAAATTGCCGAACACCTCATCGATTTTGAGCAGCGCTGTGTCCCACTGCTTGGACTCCAGCAAATGAATAAGCGTAGGCGGCTTATACAAGGCCTCCATCAGATTCACTCGCGTCTCCGGCTCCGCCTGGTGACTTTCCAAATAGACGGCAATGCCCGATTCATGAATCGCGCTCGATAAATAGACGCTCATCCCCGTCCGGTACGCATTCGCCATGCCGCTCGGGAAGGAGAACCAGTCGGAAATAATGAGCGACACCTCCGAACGGAGAAAATGGGAGATTTGCCGTCTAAAGACGTTCACCGCCTGCTCCAGCATCACCCGCCGCTGTCCTTTGTAATCCGGCGAAAAATCCAGCAGCCGCTGCTGCTCCTCATTTGGCTGCGCGACGAATATGAGGCAATTATGCGGCGCTTTGCCATACCATACGTTCATATGCTCGGCGAACACTTCCTCGCCAATATTGCCGACCGCATATTCCATCAGCTCCATGCTGCTGCGGTTGCTTTCATCATAAGGATTGCTGTATTGAATCAGCAAAATGACAGAAGGAGCATCAAGCCGCAGCGGGATTTCATATTGCGCCAGCTTGGCGTCAATCGTCGTGTCCGACAGCTGGCGGCCGAGCAGCAGATCATGCAGCAGATTGCGCCGCAGCAGCCCGTATTCCGACTTCATATTGTAAACGAGCTGATGGTATTGCTCCGCCTGCTCCCACTCCACCTTCAGCTCCTCGATCGTATTCATCAGGCTGCGCACAAATTCCTTATCGTCCACCGGCTTCAAAATATAATCGGACGCCTGCAATTGCAGCGCTTTTTTCGCATATTGGAAATCGGAGTAGCCAGTCATTAAAATGCAGCGCAAATCCGGCCAGAGCTTCTTCGCCTGTTCGATCAGCTGCAAGCCGTCCATCCCCGGCATCCGAATATCCGTGACCAAAATATCAATGTCACCCGCCTCCATAATAGCAAGCGCCTCGGCAGCAGACTCGGCCCGGTATATTTTGCTGACGCCAAGCTCTTCCCATGGAATGGTCTTCTCTAAGCTCAGCGTCACATAGGCCTCATCATCTACAAGCAGCAGTTCAATCATTATGATGCCCCTCCCTAAGTCAATGTCTGTTCAGTTTGTTTCTCGCGGGTCACATTCCAGCGAATTTGCACCTTTAAGCCGCCTAGCGGCGAAGGCGACAGCACAATGCCTGAGCTTGCCCCGAAACGCAAATGCAAGCGCTGATGGACGTTCCAAAGACCGCAGCCCATCTCCTGCTCCATAGGACGCGTCAATTGGTATTGCAAGGAAAAAAGCCGCTCTGGATCGAGCCCAACGCCATCATCCTCCACCGTAATCGCTGCAAACTCGCCGTCAAATTCACCCGATATGCGAATGCGTCCTGCATCTGGTGATTGCTCAATACCATGGATGACCGCATTTTCCACCAACGGCTGAATGACGAGCGGCGGAATTTGAAAACGCAGCAGATGCTCCGGGATGTCCAGCTCATAAGACAGCCGATTCATCCGCATTTGCTGAATATCCAAGTAGTTGCGGACAAAATCAATTTCCTCCCGCGCATCGACCAAATCCCGCTCCTGCCGTGTCGTATAGCGGTAGTAGTTTGACAGGTTCTGGCTCATCGCAATGACTGACTGATAGTTTTCCAGCTTCGCCATGCTCGATATAAAGGAAAAACAATTATAGAAAAAATGCGGGTTGATTTGCGATTGCAGCTGCTTGAGCTTCGCTTCTCGCACATGGATTTTTTCCAAATAAACATTTTCAAACAGCTCTTGAATTTGCTGAACCATCCGGTTGAAACGGATAAATACGAACTTAAATTCATTGTTGCCGCGCCCTTTCGGTGTAAGCCGGACGCCGTAATCGCCGTTTTTCAGCTTCTGAAAGCTGACTACAAGCTGCTTAATGGGAACCTGCACCTGCGCATAAAGCATATAGGCGATTAAACAGCTCATCAATAGCAGCAAACCAACCGAATAATAAAATAAACGGTTCGTTTGGTTGATGGGCTGGAGCACATCCGATAACGGGATATAATCAATCAAATCCCAGCCTATCGTTTCTGAACGGACAATATTGACCAAATAGCGCTCCCCGTTCACTTGGACGGTATGGCTGCCGCTGGCCAGCAAGCCGCTCTCGTCCAATTGGGCAATGAGCCGATTTCCCAGCTGCTGGTCGGCGGTACGATTGTATATCGTGCCCCATTCCTCGTTGTAGTAGAAGGGGTCGCGCCGTCCATCTCGCTTGAACTGATCGAGCATGCCCTGAATATTCGAGCTGTCAAAGCTAACCTCAATGAGCAGTCCCGTATCCGTAGCCTGGGACAAATTATTGTAAGGCAGCGCCGTCATCAGCGAGAAACGGAAGCCATCACCGCCGAGCGGCTTCACCTGCCAGCCGCGTTTCAGACGGGCGGCCAGCGTCTCTTTATTATAGGGAACAGCATCGTTCACCGTGATGACGCGGGCCAGCGTAGGCGAATAAATCGCCAAATTGCTTTTCCAATTGGAGGAGCTTTCCTGAATGCTCAGCTTGGTCTGAATGCGCTTGACCATCGTAATCGCGGGTAGATCAAGATTGTCAAGGTCGACGTAATAATCGCGCAAATTCGCAATGTCCGGATCTTGAATGAGCAAATTTGGCCATAACCCCAGCAGATTAATCGAGGAATTGACCTGATTTTGAAAAAAAACGAGCTGATTCGTATTCGAGCGGTTGAGCTCGGAATCTAGAACTTCTGTACTAATATGATTGGAATAGGAGTACAGTCCTATGATCGGCAGCAGCATAATAATGAGCAACCCTACGATTTTGGAAAACAAATTTACTTTAGGCATCCGTACACCTGGCTTTCTTCTAATCAAAATGCTGCATTCAGTATAATGTCCCTCTCGAATTGGAGCAATGCCTGACCGGGCTGAAGCAAAGAAAATATTCGGCTGGTCTGTCATTATATGTCGAAAATCTCTTATAAAAATGATAAACTATTTAATAGAATTTCAACGAGAAGAGGTTTAGCATGTACAGCGCAATAAAACGCAAAAAAGGCTTTACCCTGGCATCCATCATCTCCTGCATCGTGCTTTTGTCCGTCCTCATTACCATCGTCATCAATATCATTATCGCTTTCAAATCCCAGAGGGAATCCCTTTATCATAATACACTGGAATTAAACCGCATTACGGCCGGTGATCTTAGCAAAACGACGCAATCATTACTTGTGTCTATGAAGCGCAGCCTTGAAATCGCAGCGAATTATTTATCCGATGCCGACCTTGAAAGCAGCGCTGTGCTGGCGCAGCTTGATTTTTTTATGGGAACCAACCATTACTTTAATTCGATTGCTGTCGTCGATGCTGAAGGCGTTATCGTCTCCAGCTCTCCTAACAATTTGGGCATAATCGGCCACAAGCTGTCAACTGATGAATCAAAGCTGGCGCTTAAAGTCCAGAAGCCGCACATTTCCAAGCCTTATATTTCTTCGACGAATCGGATGATCGTGCTGGTCAGCCAGCCGGTTTTCAGCCGGGAGGGCACCTATCGGGGATATGTGGCCGGAACGATTTATTTGCAGTATGAAAATATTTTCCGAGAAATTCTTGGCGTGCAAAACGAGAACAACAGCGGCTCTTATTTTTACGTCGTCGATGGGGAAGGCAATATGATCTATCACCCGCATATGGAGGATCATCCTGCTAATGTAAGCATGAATCCTGTTGTGCAGCAGCTGATGCAGGGGAAAAGCGGGCAACAGCAGGTGGTCAACAGCCAAGGTATCGAGTTTCTTGCCGGTTATTCCGTCGTACCCGAAACCAACTGGGGAATTGTTTCCCAAACGCCAGTCAGCTACGTGGAAAATAAAAGCTGGGATCTCATTACAGACATGCTGAAGGTATCAGCGCCGTTCGTGCTGCTGCTGCTTTTTCTGACCATGTGGCTGTCGCGCACGCTGTCCTCACCGCTCTACCAGCTGGCTAATTATGCGGCGCAGCTGACCAAGATGGATCAAATCCCGGACACGCTGCCTTCGCGCGTTTACTGGAATTATGAAGCGAACCAGCTAAACACCACCGTTGCGCTAGCTTTTCATGAGATGAAGCGGAAAAATGAAGAGCTGTTCCATGAGTCGCAGACGGACGCCTTGACGGGACTGCCAAACCGCCGAACGCTTAAGCTGATTACCGAGGATTTGGAGCTAAGGCAAATTCCGTTCTCCGTCATTATGCTGGATTTGGACCATTTCAAATCGGTCAATGACGAGTTTGGCCATCCGAAGGGCGATGAGGTGCTGCGCCTGCTTGCTGCCAAGATGCTGGAGCTCAAGCGCGAGGGCGATTATTGCTTCCGTTACGGAGGCGAGGAGTTTACAATCGTGCTGCCGCACACGTCAGAGGAAGAGGCGTTTGACGTAGCAGAGCAGCTGCGAATGCAGATGGAGCAGGCGATTACGCCAATCGGCCGCCAGGTCACCCTGTCGCTCGGCATCGCCTCCAATACAGCTCGATTAAAAGATACCGAAGATTTGTTCAAGCAGGCGGATGATGCGCTGTATGCCGCCAAGCATAGCGGCCGCAATCAAACGATTTTGCATAGTCAAATTTCGGAGTAGCAGTGGATAAAATAAATTAGCAAAATTTTCAGTTTGCAGCATGCAGCACCGCTGCCACTTGGCTTTATCAGCCGTGGCAGCGGTGTTTTTCTTTCCTGTCTAGAGTGTGTGCGCACACCGGAGCTCGCCTGCTGCTGCTTGCAATGCGCTTAGTTGAGGCTGCCAATCTCATCAGATGATTTAGGGCTTAAGGAGCCGCAGCGCGCGATTGCTGCTGCGACTGCTGTTACTGAAAGCCCGTTGCTGAGACTAAGCGGTTCGAGATATTCTCTCCATTTTTGGAGGACACAGATTCCGCTATTCTGGTTTTTTCTTTGATTTTAGACTATAAGCGGACTGTAAAGCCGTTATGGCTCTCATTATCCTGCCAAAATGGCCATTTACAGCGAATTAGCTGCCCCTGAGTCCGCATCCTGTGCCATAACCCGTGATCTTGTTGAAATAGCGGCTGCTGTGTCCATCAAGTCTATCTTTGTGCGACGAGAAATCCCCTATAACGAAGAGCATGATTAGGCTCGCTTCTGTTCGCATAATATGCTCTAGGTTTTGGGATGAGCGAGAATGGCGGATTACTTAATTAGCTCGGCATAGGCTTCCGCGGTCAGCAGCTTGCCGAGCGCCTCCTCCAAGCCTTCCTCGAGCTCAACCTCCACAATCCAGCCGCCATCATAAGGCTCGCTGTTAATTAGCTCAGGCTGGTCAATGAGCGTGCTGTTCACCTTCGTAATCCGGCCAGATACCGGGCTATACAGCTCCGACACCGTCTTAACCGACTCAATGGTGCCGATGCTGTCGCCAGCCGAAACCACCGAACCAACCTCTGGATACTCTACGAATACGATGTCGCCCAATTGGCCTTGCGCATGATCGGTAATGCCGACCAGCAGCTTCCTTCCCTCCGTCTGCAGCACCCATTCATGCTCATCGCTATACCGCAGCTGCTCCCTAATTTCGCTCATTGCCAGCGCCTCGCTTTCTCACTCAAGTTCAAATTCAAGTTCTATTTACCGTTTTAATTCAGCGTCAAGCGTAAACGGCTGTCGCCGTCCTCTGGCGGCAAAGCTGCCGTTTCGAGGGTGATATATAAGAATGTATAAGTGTGAAATTTATATATTCTTATCTTTAAAAAAAGACAGAGAACAGGCGTAATTGCCCATTCTCTGTCCTCGGTACCTGAGAGCTTGAGAGCAAGCCGCAGGCAAAGCCAGACGGCACTCCTTACCCCTTTGGCGGCTATTCGCACTCTCCAGAGCTGCGTCAAATGCCGGTACGTTTACCTGAGAGATTATTCGTTATCCGGCAAGGATAACGGCTTGCTCCTTCGGTGCTGCCGGGTCGGCTATCCATCTGGCCGCAGGCAGTCTCTCCCGATCATCATCCGCATATTCATTTGCCTTGATCCCCCACAAGCATAGCTTATTCCTCAAAATCATGTCAACATTCCTAACAAATAAGTCAAAAAACCGCAAAAAAAGATTGACATCCATATCCAGCTGATGCGTATAATGTTGGCAAAGGCATAAAAGCAGCGACCTAATTAAATACGCGGATGATGGCAGCGGGAGAGATTACTGATGGACAGGTAACGCCGAAGGAGTAAGCCTTTCAGGTGAATCTCTCAGGCAAAAGGACCTTTGTCGGACGCACCTCTGGAGAGCATTCGCCACGAGCGAATCACCCAAGGGGAAACTTACGCATATATGACGTATTTTGTCATGTTTTTCAAGGCGTGGGACAACTCTCAGGTACAAAGGACAGAGCGAAAGGAAAGATGGATGGGCGAAGCAAGCTTCGCGGCGCCCCCCCTTTTTTCCTTTCGCCTGTCCTTTTTCTTATGCCTATTGAAAAATTCCGCGCTTCATTCGAGCCAAATTAGAATTAAATTCAAGCTTAGAACTGCATTCAAGCTGAAGGGGTGATTTTGTTGAGCAGCCTTAAACGTACGCCGCTTTTTCCGTTGTATGCCGATTTCAAGGGTGCCCGCTGCATTGATTTTGGAGGCTGGGAGCTTCCCGTCCAATTTTCAGGTATTCAGCAGGAGCATGCGGCCGTCCGCGAGCAAGCTGGATTGTTCGATGTCTCTCATATGGGGGAGTTTATCGTTAGCGGCGCGGGCTCTGAAGCCTTTCTCCAGCAAATGACGACAAATGATGTGTCGCAGCTACAGGACGGACAGGCGCAATATACGATGATGTGCTACCCCGATGGCGGCGTAGTCGACGATCTGCTCATTTATAAACTGGGAGAGCAGCAGTACATGCTCGTCGTTAACGCTTCGAATATAGATAAGGATTGGCAGTGGCTGGAGACACAGGCCGATGGTGACGTTTCGCTTCGCAATCAATCCGATGGCACAGCGCTGCTGGCGCTGCAAGGCCCGAAGGCTTTGGCTATTTTGTCGAAGGTGACGAATGCGCCTGTCGCGGCACTTCCGGCGTTTCATTTTTTAAATCAGGTTTCCGTATACGGACATGCAGCCTTAGTTTCCCGTACCGGCTATACGGGCGAGGATGGGTTTGAAATTTATTGCAGCAGCAGCATAGCCGCCTCGATCTGGCGAGGACTGCTTGCAGCTGGAGAAGCTTATGGACTTGTGCCCGCCGGGCTTGGCGCCCGCGATACACTGCGTTTCGAAGCCAAGCTGCCGCTTTACGGGCAAGAGCTGTCGGCGGATATTTCGCCGCTGGAGGCTGGACTTGGCTACTTCGTTAAACTGGATAAGGGCCCGTTTATCGGCCGCGAGGAGCTCCAGCGCCAGAAGTCGGAAGGCATTCCCCGCAAGCTCATTGGCTTGGAATTGCTGGAGAGGGGCATTCCGCGTCCCCATTATACCGTCCACAATGCCGAAGGAGAACAGATTGGGGAAGTCACGACGGGAACGCAATCGCCGACTCTGAAGCGCAATTTGGGTCTGGCCCTTGTACAAAGCGCCTATGCATCCATCGGCACGGAGCTATGGCTCGATATCCGCGGCAAGCGGCTGAAAGCTGTCGTCGTCAAAGCTCCATTTTATAAACAGCCCAAAGTCATTCCCGCCCAATCCTGAACATGCTGCATGTACGCTAACCACTACGCCCCCATCAGGGCTTGCAAAGAAAAGGAGCGATCGCCATGTATAAGCACCGATATTTGCCGATGACCGAGCAGGATCAGGCCGAAATGCTCACCGCCGCTCACGCCAGCTCCATTGAGGAGCTATTCTCCGATATTCCTGCCGCTGTGCGCTATGACGGGGTTTTGCCCATGTCCGGGCAGCTCGATGAGCCTGCCTTGCTGCGCCATTTGCGCGAGCTATCGGACAAAAACGCCGACTTCGACCGCTATACGAGCTTTCTCGGTGCAGGGTTGTACGACCATCACATTCCTGTCGTCATCAACCATATGCTGTCCCGCTCGGAATTTTATACCGCCTATACCCCGTATCAGCCGGAAATCAGCCAAGGGGAGCTGCAGGCGATTTTTGAATTCCAATCGTATATTTGCGAGTTGACCGGCATGAAGGTCGCCAATGCCAGCATGTATGACGGGGCTACGGCGCTCGCCGAAGCTGCGGCGCTGGCCAGCGGAGCGACGAAGCGCAAGCAAGTTATTGTGTCCCGCACCGTCCATCCGGAGGCTCGGGAAATTTTGCTGACTTCCGCACACGGACTAAATTTGGAAGTAGTAGAAATCGGCTATCAAAATGGCGTCACCGATGTGGATGCGCTACAAGCAGCCCTTACCGAAAATACAGCTGCCGTTCTCATTCAATCTCCTAATTTCTTCGGCTGCATCGAAAACATTCGCATGATCGAGCCGCTCGTTCATGCCAGTAAAGCGCTGCTCGTCGTCAGCGCCAATCCCATCTCGCTCGGCTTGCTGGAATCGCCGGGCGCGCTTGGCGCCGACATCGTCGTCGGCGATGCGCAGCCGCTGGGCATTCCCGCATCGCTTGGCGGTCCGACCTGCGGCTTCTTCGCGGTGTCGGAGCCGCTTATGCGCCGCATTCCCGGGCGCATCGTCGGGCAAACCGTCGACAAGGACGGCAAACGCGGCTTCGTCCTGACGCTCCAAGCCCGTGAGCAGCATATTCGCCGCGAGAAGGCGACGTCGAATATTTGCTCCAATCAGGCGCTGCTCGCATTATGCGCCTCCATCTATATGTCAGTGCTCGGCAAAGCAGGCATGCAGGAGGTAGGGCTGCTCAATGTGCGTAAAGCCCACTATGCTGCTAGCGTGGCGGCGAATGGGCCGCTGGAGCTAGCTTTCTCGTCTCCCTATTTCAATGAGTTTGTCGTCAAGCTGCCGGATTCAGCCGACCTCGCTGGCGTAAGCGCCAAGCTGCTGCAAGCGGGCTATATAGGCGGCTACGATCTAGGAACCGCCTACCCAGAGCTGAAAAATCATATGCTCATCGCCGTAACTGAACGCCGCACAAAGGAAGAAATCCATGCATTCATTCATGAATTGGAGGCCTGTGTATGAAAGCCGAGAAAGCGTTGATTTTTGAGCTCAGCAAGCCGGGGCGCATCGCCTATTCGCTGCCTGAGTGCGACGTTCCTGCACTTGCAGCCAGTGAACTGCTGCCTGCGGAGCTGCTGCGCCAGCAGCCTGCTGAGCTGCCTGAGGTGTTTGAGGTTGATGTCATTCGCCATTACACCGAGCTGTCACGCCGCAACTTTGGCGTCGACAACGGTTTTTATCCGCTCGGCTCCTGCACGATGAAATATAATCCAAAAATCAATGAGGATACCGCCCGCTTCCCCGGCTTCGCCAAAATCCACCCTTACCAGCCGGAGCAAAGCATTCAAGGCGCTCTTGAGCTGCTTTACACGCTGCAAAACGACCTCGCCGTTTTAACCGGCATGGATCAAGTAACGCTTCAACCGGCAGCGGGGGCGCATGGCGAATGGACCGGCCTTATGCTCATCCGCGCCTATCATGAGAGCCGCGGCGAAGCCCGCACCAAGGTGATCGTGCCGGATTCCTCGCACGGCACGAACCCGGCGAGCGCGACCGTTGCCGGATTCGATACGGTGACGATCAAATCGGATGTGCGCGGCATGGTTGATTTGGACGCGCTTCGAGCTGCCGTCGGCGCAGATACAGCCGCGCTTATGCTGACGAACCCGAGCACGCTTGGCTTGTTCGAGGCGCAAATTGTCGAAATTGCCGCCATCGTCCATGCGGCAGGAGGACTGCTCTATTATGATGGCGCCAATTCGAACGCCATTATGGGCATTGCCCGTCCGGGCGACATGGGCTTCGATGTCGTCCACTTGAATTTGCACAAGACGATGAGCACTCCGCATGGGGGCGGCGGTCCTGGTGCTGGCCCAGTCGGCGTCAAAAGCCTGCTTGTGCCGTTTCTGCCAAAGCCCGTCGTCAGCAAGCGGACCGACGGCACCTATTATTGGGATACCGACCGGCCGGAATCGATTGGCCGCATCAAAGCCTTTTACGGCAACTTCGGCATTCTGGTGAGAGCCTATACGTATATTCGCACTTACGGGCCAGAGGGGCTGCGCCGTGTATCGGAGCTTGCGGTATTGAATGCCAACTACATGATGCACCGCCTCGCACCGTATTACGAGGTCGCTTATCCCGGGCTGTGCAAGCACGAATTCGTGCTGTCTGGCAAAAGGCTTAAAGCGTACGGCGTGCGCACGCTGGACGTCGCCAAGCGGCTGCTGGACTTCGGCTATCACCCGCCAACGATTTATTTTCCGCTAAATGTAGAGGAATGCATCATGATCGAGCCAACCGAAACGGAAAGCAAGGAAACGCTGGATGGCTTTATCGACACGATGATTCAAATTGCGCAAGAGGCAGAGCAGACGCCTGAGCTTGTCCTCAATGCCCCTTATACGACAGTTGTCAATCGTCTGGATGAGACGACAGCGGCCCGCAAGCCCATTCTAAATTGCACCTGCGGATAGCCGCCGCTCCATTCAGGAAATAACTGGAATAGAGTAGTGTTCCATCGAAAATAGGTTTACAATGGAAATAACGATGGAACCTACAGGATGTGATTGCACATGGATTTTTCTTGGAAAAGAAACTTATATGTATTGTGGATTGGCGTGTTTTTTACGAGTACGGCTTTCACCACCTCCATTCCATTTATTCCGCTGTTTCTCTCAACCGAGCTTGGTGTTGAGAAGCATCTGGAGGCTTGGTCCGGCATTTCTTTTGGTATTACCTTTCTCGCAAGCGCGCTTATTGCCCCTTATTGGGGGTCGCTCGCTGACAAATATGGCCGCAGGCCGATGCTCATTCGCTCGGGGTTTAGCCTAGCCGTTCTTTACATGATGACCTACTTTATTTATGATCCTTATTTGTTCGTTGTGCTTCGAATTTTCCAAGGCCTGCTTGCCGGCTTTGTTCCAGCCTCGATCGCACTAGTCGCCACCAACACGCCGGAGCACAAAACAGGCTATGCTCTTGGCATAATGGCGACAGCAGGCGCGACAGGCGGTATTATCGGCCCCGTCATTGGCGGGGTCGTCAGTCATTACATCGGCAATCGCGAAGCTTTCCTGTTCTCAGGAGGCATCGTCCTGATTGCCGCGCTTATTGCCGTCTTTTTCGTGAAGGAAAAAAACTTCAACCGTTCAGGCGCCCGTTCCTCGATCAAAGAGGATTTGAAGCTTGCACTATCCAACCGTTCCTTCACCACACTGCTGATTTTGGCGGCTCTGGCAACGTTCTCCGTAATGATTCTGGAGCCGCTGCTCACCGTCTATGTCATGCAGCTTGGCGTCAGCGGCAGCGAAGCTGCCCTGCAGTCAGGCATCGTTTTCTCGGCCGTCGGGATCGCCACGCTCATTGCAGCACCGCAGTGGGGCAAAATCGGTTCAAGGATCGGTTTTTCCAAGGTGTTGTTCATTGGGCTTGTCGGCGGCGGGATCGGCAATTGCTTGCAATTTTTCGTCAGCGATTACGTAGAATTCGGCGCGCTGCGATTTATCTATGGGCTGTTTTTCGCCAGCGTCTACCCGGCTATTAATGCCTTGATCGTCAAGGTGACGGACAGCAGCTTTAGAGGACGAGCCTTCAGCCTCAATCAGTCGGGGACCATGTTCGCAACGATGCTGGCTCCCGTCATTGGCGGCGTGCTTGGAGGCATCATCCCGATTCGCTGGGTATTCATCATCAACGGGCTGATGCTGATCGCAGCTGCCCTGTTCCTGAAAACCCACGCGCTCGGCGGCTCAGCACAGAATGCAGCAGACACAGGCAAGCAGCCTGCCCGTCCATAGCCAAAAAGCCCCGCTCCCTCTGATAAGGCTAAGCCTTTAATCAGTAGGGGCGGGGCTTTTGTCGTTAAATATCTATATGACCCGGCGTGCGGTTACATACGTTTTGTCCCATGTGCTTCCGGAAAAAGTAGAAATCGTTACGCCGATTCCCTTCCGATACGTATGCAGCAGCTTGCCGTTCCCCATATAAATGGAGACATGGTTAATGACGCCGTCTCTATTCGTATCGGAGAAAATCAGATCGCCAGCCTTCAAATTGCTTCTGGATACATATTTGCCGGCCTTCGATTGGCTCAGCGATGAGCGCGGGAGCGTAATGCCGTTCTTTTTGTAAACATACTGTGTGAAGGATGAGCAGTCAAATGAGCTGGTGCTGCCCGACGTTGCCCCAAATTTATAATCAACGCCCAGAAATTTCTGTCCCGTTGCAATGACGCTGCTGGCTGTGGATGAAGTTGCGGCCTCTACCTTTGCTGCTGGTACAGCCAAAGCGCCGGTCAAAGCAACGGATAGGCTTAACGTGACACTAAGTAACGTTTTGCCTAGCAGGGTTTTGCCCATAAGGGTTTTCTTTGTGCTATTCATGATGTATCCTCCTTTGGTAAAAACAGATGCGGTATAATGCCTGCTAATACCATACCACAGCTATTTACCCCACCAATTACCAATGAGAGGACAACCCCTACATACGCCTTGAACCGATCATTTTCATTAAAAATCCATTTTAATTATGAAAGCACTTTTACTTGACTTTTATTTTCGAGGCGCAATTTGCCAAAAAGCTCATGCTCAGCCTGCTAAACCTTCATCTCAGAATGCTGAATCCGCGACGTTTCTATTTGAATCGTCGTATGCGAAATGCCAAACTGCTGCTCGATTTTCGCAAGCGCCTGCTGCAAAATATGCTGGCTGTCATGACTATCCTCCACTAGCAAATGGCAGCTCAGCGAATCAAGACCCGATGTAATCGTCCATATATGCAAATCATGCACATCTATAACGCCTTCGATTTCCGCAAGCACCCGCTTTACCTTCTCCTGATCAATCGACGGCGGCGTGCCTTCCATGAGGATATGGAGAGTTTGCTTAATAATGTTCCAGGCACTCCGCAAAATAAGCACCGACACGAGCACCGATATAATCGGATCGGCAATATTCCAATCAAACAAGTAGATGAGCAGCCCAGCGAGTACAGCCCCGACCGAGCCAAGCGCATCGCTCAAAACATGCAGATAAGCGCTTCGGACATTCAAGTTGTTATGCACATCGCCTTTACGCATTAAAGCCCAAGCACTGGCCAAATTCGCCAGCAGGCCAACAAGCGCAATGAGCATCATGGAACCACTGGCGACAGCAGGAGGATCGAACAAGCGATGGTAAGCCTCCCATACAATAAACCCGGCTATGACGAACAAGGCAATGCCGTTGAACAGCGCGGCCAATATTTCGAAGCGGTAAAAGCCGTAGGTTTTCGTCTTGGAAGCGGGCTTGCTGGCAAACCAGACGGCAACCAGGCTAAGAATAAGCGCGCTCACATCGCTCAGCATATGGCCGGAATCGGCAAGCAGCGCGAGACTGCTCGTCAGCAAGCCGCCGAAAAATTCAAGAAACATAATGCCGACTGTAATCGACAGCGCAATAATCAAGCCGACCTTATTGCCATTGACATCAAAATGATGATGGCCGCCCGGTACATGGGAATGGTCATGGCCGTGATGATGACCGTGGCTGTTGTCATGATTATGATCATTATTATGATCGTGATCATGGTCGTGATTGTGGTCGTGATCATGGTGATCACCTTCGCTATGGCTGTGCCCATGACCGTGTTGATGCTTTTTCTTCGTGTCCATATTCTCTACCTCCTGCTGCTATTAAAAGCGATACAACTCGCTTTTTTAAATAAAATAACATATGAGCATGTATTCATATATTATATAATGAACCAGCTGGACACATTTGTCAACCAATGCGCTTCCTTATTTTTCTCCACTCGTCCAAAAAGCATTCCTTCCTTCGCCTTCTCCACCCTGCTTCCAAATAAAAAAGCCCGAGTGTGCGCAGCCCAGCTTTTTCAAGCTTAGACGCGCACACTCGGGCTTTCTATTTATTGCAAGGAGACGATGTCGCCTTCCTTCAAGCCTTCAAGCACTTCTACCTTATCTCCCGCTGACATCCCGACCTTGATGTCCTGACGCTCATATTGGCCTGCGCCTTTTTCCAGCATGACATAAGACGAAGCCTGATCGCTCATAATAGCAATGGAAGGCAAAGCAAGTGCACTCTCCTTACGGCTTATCTCAATGTCGCCAGTGAGCGTCAATCCTGCAATCAAATATTCGCTTGGCTCAAGCGAAATAACAACCTCGAATTGCGCAGCTTGATTGAGGCTATTTTGATCCGTGCCGGTTTTCGCGAACTTGGATACGCGCAGCACCTTGCCTTCAAGCAAAACATCCTTCATCGCAGTCATCTTGACCTTGACCAACATATCCTGCTTAATGCGGAATACATCCTGCTCCCCGACAAGAGCGATGAATTGCAGCTTGTTCAGATCAACAATTTTGCCGATCAGCTGGTTGTCGCCAACTGCTTGCAGTTGCTTAGCCGTTTGATCAAACAGAAAAATACCATCGCCTGGTGAGCGATATTGGGATTCATTCAGCTTCAGCCGCTTTTGCGTCAGCGCTTTGCGCCCAATCGATTCCTTCACATCGTTCAGCTCCTGGTTCAAACGGGCAATTTCCTTGGCGGCCAGCGCCTTCTTGCGCTCAACCTCCGTCGCCTCAAGCATGCCCAGCTCATCTTCCGTATTCGTAACAAAAGCTTGCAGCTTTGCCTCCAGATCAGCCTTGTGCAGCTCCGCTTCCTCCTGCGTAATTTGATTTTGCAGCTCGGTCTGGTCAAGCGTGAACAATACCTCGCCCTTCTTCACCTGCTGACCGTCCTTCACTTTCCACTGCGTCACTTTGGAGCTGAAAGGCGCATAGACCGACGTTTCCTGCTCATATAGCGACTTGCCCTTAACCTGAATCGTATTGACGAGCGTCTCCTTGGTCACCTGAAATGTAATGGCCTGTGAATCGCCCGACATATCGACCATCTCCGGCGGCTTCGACATGGAGTACAGCACCACGCTTATTCCGATTAATACAATCCCGATGATGATCCATTTAATCTTTTTCTTCATCTCTTCTTCTCCCCCTGGTTCCTCGCTGGCTCAGACATGCCCTGACCATAGTGCAGGACCCCTCTAGTCTCTCTTGATTGCGGTCAATGCATCGGTACGCGAAGCGCTGACTGCCGGATAAATCCCCGATATAATGCCCGTCATCACGGCAAACGCCAGTCCGACCGGAATAGCAGACAACGGAATGAAGATGGACATATTTTCCTCGCCGGTAGACATCGATAAAATAAGGGCATTAATTCCCCATACGATCCAGTATGAAAATAAAACGCCCAGCAGTCCCCCCAGCAGTCCAAGCAGGGCTGCTTCTACAATGAACATATTTCGAATTTGCGCTAGATTGGCACCAAGCACCTTCATAATGCCGATTTGGCGGCGCCGTTGGTATGTGGACATCGTCATCGCCACAATAATGGAAATCGAGGCGATAATAAGAATGAATACGCCTGCGCCTACCGCAATGCTTTTGAACACAGCGAACTGCTCTTCAAGGGCCTCTTTTTGCAAAAGATTGGATTGGGTGTTCAAGGTGAGCTTCTTGATTTGCTCCTCCACCTGCTTCACATTTTCCTCCGCATCCACCTTGACCGTTACTTGATTGTAGGTGCCGTTAGCCGTCTCTTCACCGCTGCTTTGCATGAGCTGCTCACGCAGACTGTTCGCCGTTTCAATCGATACATAAATTTTGCGGTCATTGGAAAGCTGCATGTCGGAAACACCTTTAGGCTTCTTCAATACCCCTACGACTCGAAGGGCCTCACTGATCCTTTTCTTGTTGTCCTGATCGTAGTTCACCAGCTGAATCTGCTTCTGGTACAAGGCGGAAGGTGTAGTCATCATCGTCATATATTGGTCTTGCAGTGTTGAATCGCCTGGATTTAAATTCATGGCCTCAAACAGCTTATTCTGCTCTTCCTGATTCATTAGTCCAAGCGTCGTACCGTAACTTATTACTACAGAGTTTGGAGCATCCGACGCCGAGCCCTGCCAATACGTATTGCCGAAGGCTTCCAGACTGCTCAAATCCGTTCCAATAATTTCGGCATAGGCCTGCTTATCATCAGTAGTCGTCATTTGCATGTAGCTCAGCTGCTGCATGGCTGCTACAGCCTTTACGTGCTTAATGTTGCGCATGATTTCGACCTTTTGATCAGACAGCTTGCCCCGATTTTTCACTTCATCGCTTGCCGTGCTTTGGCTTCCGGGGCCTGCGGACGCGCCATTATCCGGCATAACCGTAATTTCATCCATTTTCAAATAGCTCGTGAGCTGGGTTTCGACAATTTTCTGCGTAGATTCTCCAATGCTCATCGCCAAAATAATAGCGGCACAACCAATTGACAAGCCAGCTGCACACAGCATGGTGACTACTTTGCGCCGTCTGACCTGATCCCATGACAGCCTCGTAAGATCGCTAACTCTCAATGGACAGCCTCCTCTACCGGATGCTTGTCCAGCTCAACAGCAGGTGACGATTTTTCAAGCAGCCCGTCGCGAAGCGTAATAATATGCTGGGTCTGCTGCGCAACCTCGCGCTCATGGGTGACGATAATAAAGGTCGTGTTCATCGTCTTGTTCAAATGCTTGAGAATGGCCAAAATCTCCTCTTCCGTCTTCGTATCCAAATTTCCCGTAGGCTCATCGGCGAAAATAACCGATGGCTCTGTAATAAGCGAGCGCGCAATACTGACACGCTGCTGCTGTCCGCCCGACAGCTGGGAAGGGAACATTTCCCCTTTATCCGGTATGCCGACCTGCTCCAGCAGCTTCAGCGCCTTCTGCTTGCGAATTGAAGGACGCGTCGATTGAAACACGAGCGGCAGCTCGATATTTTCACGAACCGTCAAGTTCGGAATGAGCTCATAGGCCTGAAAAATAAACCCGATATGCTCACGGCGGAACTCCGCCAGCTTGTTTTCATTCATATTTACGATGTTGTGGCCCGCAATATAAATGCTGCCCTCCGTCGGCTTCATCAGTCCCGCCATCAGATTAAGCAGCGTCGACTTTCCTGAGCCTGAGCTGCCCAGCAAAGCGACCATATCCCCTTTGTTTACGCGAAAATCGATCTGTTGAAGAACCAGCGTCGTCTCATTGCCGTTCTTAAATGCATGGGACAAGCCCTCTACACGAAGCAAATCCTTCACTCCCCTTGTCTCTCTAAATCTTCCCAAGCACAACGGCTGTCGCCGTCCTCTGGCGGCAACTCTCTCTACACAAAATACAGCCAAAGCGCTTGTAGCTTTAACTGTTTTATATTCCATAATTATCCTCGATATTTCAATCGTACTATAACCTCTGTAAAAGAACAATACTGCTGCCATTGCTTCCTAATCTTTAAAAAAGCTACATGAATTTTATTCCTTTCTTCATAAAAAGTAGTTACAAATTAGTTACTTAGACTCGCTAAATGAAGCTTTACACCTTAAAATTTCTATTTTTGACATGCATGCGTACTCTTTTCTGCAAAATAAAAGAAAAGCATCCCCAATTTCCAGCGAAATGGGGATGCTTTGTTGTAGCTGCGCCTGCGTATGATGCCGCCTCGCTGCTCACTGCTCCGATTTCTACAAATCTATACGCAGTAACACGCGGACGGGTTCAAAAAACATCATTATTGCTATTTAATCGCTAATCTGCTGTTTTGCACCGTAGACAGCCACTCGCGGGCGAGCAGCTCATGCCCCGCCGCTGTCGGATGAACGCCATCCCATAGCCAGTAGGCTGCACCAGTCACTTCGCTCGCTTTGTCGAACACATGCTGCACACGTACAAGAACCGCATTATACTCTGCTGCTAGAGCAGCTGTTTTTTCTTGGTATCCCTTAATGATTTGCTGCCATTCATCCCAACGCTCCAACGTCACGCCAGTTTTCAGGATGAAAGGCTCGACAAGGACGAACCTCGTCTGCGGCAGCACTTCGGCTGTCTCCTCCAGCAAATGCCGGTAAGCGCGCTCGAAACGGTCTGTTGCGCCGCTCGCTTCGCCAGACATCGTGCGCCCCGCATCATTGACGCCAATCAAAATACTGAGCACATCCGGCTTCAAGCTGAGCGCATCCTCGTTCCATCTGGCGTACAAATCAGAGACACGATTGCCGCTAATGCCCTTATTAATGAAATGGGGCGCTTTCTCCGCCAATTCATAGCCAAGGCGTGAGGCAATTAAATACGGATAGCTGTGGCCTAAAATATGATTTAAATCATCATTGCGCCCGCGCGCACCATCTGTAATGGAATCCCCTTGAAATAAAACGGTCAATTGCTGCTCGCTCATCTCATCCCAGCTCCTTAATAATGGATAAAATAATGATGCATGTTCGATTGAAAGGCTCTGCTTTATTACCTATTCAAGCCCCGGCTCCTCACGCTGCAGCTCTGCAAAGCAAGCCGCCGTCTCAAGTGCGGCATGGAAATCGCCAACCCCATCTTCGACGCACCATGCTGCGGATAGCACCATATGGCTGAAGCCATAGGCAACAACACGCTCCCGTTTGAGGCATAGGGCATCGCTAAGAATATGGACGCGATTACGCAGCAGTTTGATTCGCTCCGCCCGTGTCTCAGGCAGCTGATTCATCAGCAGCGGAATGACGCCATAAGCCGCTTCGCCGATGACGCCCTTAGGATCAATCGCCAGCCAGCCGGCAGATGCTTCACCCTCTCGCATGGCGGACAAAATATTGCCCTGATGCAGATCGCCATGCAGCAGCAGCTGCGGCTCGCTCTTGCCCGTGGCGAATAGCTGGCCGAACGTCAGCTGAGCCTGCCGGACGAGCGGCTCCGGCAGCGGCCCGGTGCCGCCATCATGGCGCTGGCGCAGCCGCTCCAGCCCGCGCGCCCACTGTAGAGCCGTAGGGAAGCTTACGCCTTCGGCCGCTTCCCCCACAGCCGCTGCGTCCGCTGCTGGCACAGCCAGCTTACGCATCACTTCCGCAGCGATGCGGACGGCCGCCGCATCGTCTGCCACTTCCGAGAGCAGCTGTCCCGGCCTCAGCCGCTCCAGCAGCATAACACCGCGCTCTGCATCCGATGCCAGCAGGCGAACCGCTCCGCGCCCTTCGTACAGCTGAAGCGCGGCCAGCTCGGTTCGGCTTTCTCTGCACGGCACGCCCAGCTTCAGCACAGCCTCGCTTCCGTCCTTCCGCAGCGCCGGAAGCACCAGATTAAAGGTCAGCTCGTACGGCGATCGATCCGCCAGCTGCAGCTCCCACTGCTCCGCGCAGCTTGCCAGCAGCGCATCCAGCTCCGCAAGCCACTGCTCGCCGCGTTCTCCATGTACGCTAATGACAGTCTGCATCCATGCTGATGGCCATCTCATCTCTGCTGACCTCTCCCTCTCTTTTCGCTTCTAGCCGCATTCAAGGCACACTCGCCTCAGCTATTTCCTGCTACACTAATACAGGCTGCACATACACGGGCCCAGATACCGTAACGGAATGTCCGGTATACACAGGCAGCCCTGTTGCCGCATCTACGCGGAATACAGCCAAATTATTCGTGTCGCGGTTAGCCGCGATAATATATTGGCCACCCGGCACAAAAGCAAAATGGCGTGGGTGCTCGCCCTCAATCGGCACATGACCAGCAAGGGTAAGCTTGCCGTCTGCTTCATTAATGGCGTACACTACGAAACTGTCGTGCCCTCGATTCGAGCCGTATACATATTTGCCATCCTCGGAAACGGCAATTTCGGCGCATGTATTTTCACCGTCAAAATCAGCAGGAAGCGTTGGAACAGTTGCCAGCGCCGCAAGCGTACCCGCCTCAGCATCGTAACGGAACGCGGTAACCGTCGAATCTACTTCATTAATGACATACGCGAATTGACCATTGGGGTGAAAAGCCATATGCCTCGGGCCAGCGCCGCCATGAAGCACGGTCTCGCCGTGGAAAACCAGCTTTTGCGCTTGGTCATCAATGCGATAAGCCATAATACGGTCAATGCCCAGATCCGGCGAGAACAGGTAGCGGCCGTCCGGGCTGAATTGTATGCTGTGGGGATGCGGCTGATTTTGCCGCTCCGGGTGCTGGCCTACTCCCGTATGCTGGGCGATATCGAGCAGTTCTCCTACCTCTCCATTGTCCGTCAGCGCAACAAGGCTGATTCTGCCGCCATGGTAGCTCGACAGCAGCAAATAGCGATTGGATGGATCGCGTTGAATATGGCAAGCCGGAGCCGTAATCCCTTCGCTGCGGTTAAGCTCGGTCAATGCTGTTTTGTCCGTGTCGATGGCAAAAGCTACAGCGTCGCCAATTTTGGCGCCTGCTGCGGATACCCCTTCTGCAATGGCATACAGCCGTTTGCTTGGAATATCGACATTCAGAAACGTAGGATTTTTGAGTCCGGATACTTCATCCAGCAGCGACAGCTTGCCTTCCTTTTCATCAAAAGCATACGCATATACGCCGCTCGCCGCAGCCTCTGCATAGGACCCGACAAATACGACAACTCGTTCATTATGTACAGACACGATTATATTCCTCCTTCAAATTAGCGGGACCTGTCCCGCTGCGTGTAAGGGCTGACGTTATGGCAGCGGAGCTCACAGCTTGCCTTGCCAGCTTTCCCGCATTAAAGCTTTCCCTCCTATTGTACTAGCAGTCTGCGCACAAACCAAGTGCTGTTGCTACGGTTTTTATCTCTCCTGAACAAACGGCTGTTATGCTGCACAATGTTGCAACAGGCTGCTGGCTGGTCTATCATAGCGCTAGGGCATACCGCCTTTATAAGGTTTAATTTTAATGGGCAAAGGAGTCTGAGGATGGCGATAAACCGTAAATTGATAACGGATGCGGATTTCGAGGAGGCACTCCAGCGGGAGCTTCGGCTGCGCGTCTTTGAAAATGATTATATTGTGTGCTCCGGCGGAAACATCGTCCGTTTCGACGATACGCAGGTCGTCATTCAGACGAGCGTCAGCGATATCACTTATTTTTCCCGGGAGCAATGCGAGTTTTTTGAAATGAAACGCAAATAGCCGCTTGTCTGCGGCTCGATCATCGCTTGCAGCCGGGAAAGCGCTCGCCTTTCCTTACGTCTGCAACCGTACTATAATTAAGTAATAAGCTTGGAAAAAGCAACAACCCTAGCTTTTCGCAGCATTATGCGGCCGTAGATGCAATCTACTCCCGCATGATGGTGCGAAATTTTGCCGTTAAAGGAGATTGCGCCTGATGGACGCTGGCCCAAACATTTTAATTATGACCCCCGTCACAGCTGAGAAGGATGCGGTTTGTCGAGGCTTGCAAAACAACCCGCGCTTTCATGTGACAGAAGCCGGAGTTGGCCCAGCGGAAGCCGCTGTCCGCACGACACTCGCTCTCACACGGGGCAGCTATGATCTCGTCATTTGCATGGGAATCGCCGGAGGCTTTCCCGGCCGCGCAGCCGTTGGCTCGCTCGTCATAGCCGATGCCATCATTGCCGCCGATCTTGGGGCAGAGACACCGGATGGCTTCAGCAGCCTGGACACCCTTGGCTTCGGTTCTTCTACAATCGAGGCTGGCGCACAAGCCTCCGCTTTAGCCGCAGCACTCGCTCAGGCTGGCCTTGCTGCAGCGCTGGCCCCCATTTTAACGTTGTCGACCGTCACCGGAACTGCCGCCACCGCCCAAGCGCTGAGCGAGCGCTTTCCTCGCGCCGCCGCTGAAGCGATGGAGGGCTTTGGCGTTGCAGCAGCTGCACAAAGCTTTGGCATTCCCGTTCTTGAAATTCGCGCCATTTCGAATGCGATCGGCCCAAGGGACCGCAGCGCATGGCGAATTGGCGAAGCTTTGCAGGCTTTGGAAGCTGCGGGCTCCACACTATTGGAGGTGCTTGTATGAAAATCGCTTTTTCTCCATGTCCGAACGATACTTTCGTCTTCCACGCTTGGGCGCACGGGCTTATCCCGGATGCACCAGAGCTGGAAATTACGTATGCCGATATCGACATTACCAATCGTCTGGCAGCCAGCGGCGACAGCCCGCTTGATGTGCTGAAAGTTTCCTACGCCGCCCTCCCTTGGGTGCTGGAAGATTATGCGCTGCTTCCATGCGGCGGTGCGCTGGGCAGAGGCTGCGGCCCGCTCGTCCTGACAGCTGGAACCCGCACGGATGCGGCAGCATTATCAGGCAAACGCGTAGCAGTGCCAAGCGACCGTTCCACCGCTTACTTGCTGTTCAGGCTTTGGGCGGCGAAGCACGTTCCCGGCGGGGTCGGCGATATCGTCATCATGCCATTCCATGAAATTATGCCTGCCGTTCGCGACGGACATATCGATGCTGGCCTTGTCATTCATGAAGCGCGCTTCACGTATCCAAGCTTTGGCCTATCCATGATGACGGATCTTGGCAGCTGGTGGGAATCGGATACGGGACTGCCTATACCGCTCGGTGCCATCATCGCCCGCCGCTCGCTCGATTTGCCAGCCATCACGAAGTGGATTCAGGCCTCAGTCGCTTATGCATGGGCGAATCCAGAAGCGCCTCGCGATTACGTCATGCAGCATGCCCAAGAGATGGACGCTGCCGTAGCGAAGGCGCACATTGATCTATACGTGAATGACTTTACCGCCAATCTCGGCGATAGCGGATATGAGGCGATAACGACGCTGCTGAATCGCGCTGCGCAGGAAGGGCTCGTGCCAGCCATCGATCCTGAGCTGCTGAAATTTCAGCCTTAGCTTAGGACGGGCTATTGTTACGTGTGATGCTTACTCGTTGTGAAAATATAGGCTCGTCGAATTACGTCCCGATATCCTGATCGGAATCGTCCCATTTTTTCGAATACGCTTTTTTTGTCACCCAAAGTGTCATCCATGTCAGCAATATAACGATTAAGCCTGAAAAAATCCAAACGCCTATAGGCACATTCATTCGCTGCTTCCTCCCTTTCGTCTCTTTTCCTACTATCATACAGGAGAATCGGCGGGGGGAACAGTCCTTACGAAAGAGCTTGACGAATGGCCTTCCTTTTAGTATATTTGGAAATAATTATTTGAATAGCAGCGGCTTACGATGGAAGCACCCGTAAGAGAAGACGCCTCAGGCGTCCTTCTTGCGGGTGCTTTTTTGCGTGCATTCGGGACTATGCCCTTTATCGCTGCCCTTCAACGTCTTTCATTTCCACCATTTTAAAGGAGGGCTCCACTATGTTTATTTTCAAGCCGCTGCATGTATTCACTGCTCTAATCGCATTATCCTTATTTCTGACGCTGCCATCACTCTCCACCGCTGCCACGTCGCTCTTGCCTTTTTCGCCCACCGTTCAGACGGCCTTTGACAAACTGACCACGGGTGCTGACTCTTCATCAGCCTCCCAGCTCAAGAAGCAATATGACAGCCTGCTGTCTGCCCAGCAGCAGGAAGACGCTTGGGAAGGCAAAATTACCGCCAGCCATTATCGCAATGAAGAGGCGCTTGTTGCCATTCGGCAGCGCATCAAGCAATTGAATGAGGAGAAGCTTGCCAAGCTGGCAGCTGACGTTAAGCAGACGAAGGAGCATTATCAGCCGCTATTTGAGCTGTACGCTTCGCTGAGGAAGCAGCAGGAAGCCGCCAAGCTGCTGCAAAGCAAGGAGCTGAATGCCGTGATGAAGGCGCAGCTGGAGCAAACAAAGCAAGCCGTCCAGCTCGCCAAGCTGGATATTAAAAATAAGAGCGAGGCCTACAGCAAGCTTAAAGCCGCCACTGTGTTGAAAGCGAAGCAGACGCGCGCCTTATTGGAGACTGCTTCCTCGCAGCGCATCAAAATCCGCTCCGCCAAAAGCAGCATATCCAGCAGCCGCAAGCTTATTACGGCCGAAGGCAAGCTATTGACCCAAGCTGTGAAGAAAGGCGATGCCGCAGCCGCTTCGCGCTCCTTCGCTAAGCTGCTGACGCTGCAGCAAAGCATTCTGGATAAAAAGCAGGCGATCTACAGCAGCGAGGAACAGATTGCCGCTATTATTACAAAGGCGAATGCACTGCTCGCTTCATAAGGCACCGTCCATCTATTTTTATCCATAGCAAACACCCCTTAGAATATCATCGAACTAACCAGCTGGTTATCCCATGTTTATTCTAGGGGGTGAATGGGGTGAATTTCATCCTATTTATTGTTTAATGAGACGCTTAAATAAATGGTCTGCGGTCCAATACCAATTGCAGGGGCCGATCCGTAAGGACAAGCTCTGGAACCAGCTGTTGAATGACTGCAAGGCCGCTTACAGCGCCGCAGAGCGAATGCAAATCTTCGAACGGCTCTGCTGGCGATTGTTCGCCCAGCTTCTCGATATAGGCAAGGAAAGGTGCTGCCGATTCCCGAACAACAGCGAGCACTTCCTCGCGGCGATAGGACGTTTGCTTCAGGCAGCAGCCCAGCACGTAAACCCAATCGATTTCGAAAAAGGAAAGCTGCTCCTTCGGCTGCTCCCACCGCTCGCTGCGGAACAAGGCGATGCAAGTATCGACCAATGCCTCCACATAAGGAATAGGCTGCTCGCGATAAGCCATATTAAACAGGTAATGAAAGCTGCCAGCCAAATGGTGGAAGAGCGGCGCACCGCGCAGCTCGCCATCTCCATCAACCATGCAGCCTTTGCGCCATAAGCCCGTTGCCGGATCGGCCTGCTCCTTCAACCAGTCGAAGTACCAGGCTTCCCACGCAGCGTCTACTTCCTGCGCGAGCACCAGACTTGCGAAGACGCCGGAGCCCTTCTGCGATTCTCCCCAAGGCTGCTGTACCCAATCCAGCTGCTCCAGCAATTCGTAAAGCCCTTCTTTGCTTCTATAGGCTGCAAATTGCTGAAGCGGATATAGTGGCTTTCCATCAAAAAGCTCCAAAGCCGATATTGCGAACGCCGCGCTATGCAGCTCATTATGGTAAAGCCCGCGGAACATGCCGCTGCCTTGCTCCTGAAAGCTTTGCAGCGCCTGCTGCCATGCGGATTTTTCCGCTTCTGCCTCCGGCAGCCCGTTCACCGTGTATAGCAGATTGGCGGCATCCGCCGTCCCATACACATCGCTCCGGCCTGCCTGCTTGTCCGCATGAAGGAAGCGTTCGTAGAACATCCCATTCGCATCCTTGGCGAGGTGAGCATCAAGCGTCAGCAGCACCCGATTGATGAATGGTTGCGCCTTTATAGCCATTGCCTCATCCCCCTCCTTTGCCTATAGCAAGATCTGATCGATCAGCGTCAGCTCTTCATCGGTGAAATGAGCAACAGCAAGCGCCTGTACGGCATCTTCAATCTGGCTGACTTTGCTGGCACCAATAAGCGCGGAAGTCACTCGTCCGCCACGCAGCACCCATGCCAGCGCCATTTGCGACAGCTTCTGGCCGCGGCCGGCTGCCATTTCGTTCAACTTGCGCAGCTTAACGATAAGCTCATCGGTAATTTCCTCTGGACGCAGAAACACGCTTGGGCCAGCCGCACGCGAATCTGGAGCAATGCCATTCAAATAGCGATCGCTCAACATCCCTTTCGCAAGCGGGGAAAATACGATGGAGCCAATCCCCTCTTCTTCCAGCACGTCCAGCAAGCCATCCTCAACGTGGCGATTAATCATCGAGTAGCTCGGCTGGTGAATCAGACAAGGCGTACCCAGCTGCTTCAAAATGCGCGATGCCTCACGCGTCTGCTCCGGCTTATAGTTGGACAAGCCAACATACAGCGCTTTGCCTTGGCGCACAATCAGATCAAGCGCAGCCATCGTTTCTTCCAGCGGCGTATTTGGATCTGGACGGTGATGATAGAAAATATCGACATAATCGAGTCCCATGCGCTTCAAGCTTTGGTCAAGGCTCGACACCAAATATTTTTTGGAGCCAAAATCGCCGTAAGGCCCTTCCCACATGCCGTAACCGGCTTTTGTCGAAATGATCAATTCGTCGCGGTAAGCCCCAAAGTCGGCTTTCAAAATGCTGCCGAACGTTTGCTCAGCAGAGCCCGGAGGCGGTCCGTAGTTATTCGCCAGGTCGAAATGCGTTATACCAAGGTCGAATGCCCGTTTAACCATTTCTCTGCCTTTCTCTACGGAATCAATACCGCCAAAATTATGCCACAGCCCTAACGAAATAGCAGGCAGCTTCAATCCGCTTCTCCCACTGCGGTTATATGTCATAGTGTCATATCGATTATGACTTGCCAAATAGCTCATTCATTTGTTCCTCCTCAGGTTTAATATAAACCTATTGTACCGAGAAACGACTATGAATCCTATGTCAGCAAGGATGATGTTTATGGAATAATGTCCTTTTTTAAAACATAGGAAGTATATGATTTTTCCATCCATTCTCTATATTTCTACACAAAACAGCAGCTTTGCCACCAGAGGGCGGCTTCAGCCGTTTACGCTTGTAAAATAACTATTCAAAATTGCGCGGAGGTGTTCCCTTTACCTTTTTGAACATTTTAGAAAAAAGCAGCGCATCTTGATACCCTACGGAACGCGCCACCTCACTGATGCTGTAGATGCCCTTCCCTAACAGCTCACAAGCTTTATTCATCCGATAGTTAAGCAAATACTGCTGCGGCGGCATGCCCACAGCCTCTTTAAACAGAAAAGACAAATATTTGCGATCCAGGCCGAGTACGTCAGCGAGCTGCTCCATCGTAATTCGTTCACTGTAATGGGCGTGCAGAAATTCCATGCTTCGGTGAATGTAGGCTTCCTGCTTGCGCGCGGCATTGCTGCTATTGCTTTCCGTTAAAGGAACCAACTCGACAAGCAGCGATAAAAACTCATATAAAATGGCTTGAAGGCGCAAATCACTGCTGGCTTGGTGGGATACAGCTTCCGTCAACTGGTCATACAACGTCGGCATCAGCTTCATATCCATGGGAAATACGGGGTTTTCTGGCGTAATCGATGTCCGGGCGATGATTTGGGCAGCCTGCTCTCCAAAAAAACCGATCCAGGAGTACGTCCACGGGTCCTTCTCGTCCGATTCATAAGAAATAAGCACCTGCGGATAAATGAGGAAGGCTTGTCCGGCTGTAAGCGTGTAGGTTTTGCCCGCTACCTTCACAGTCCCTTTTCCTTTATGAATGAAATGCAGTTTAAAGTTTTCCCTTACGATTGGCCCTATGAGATGACAAGGCTTGCATGCCTCTTTGCCCCAATAAAGCAAATACATATCCGGGCCATCACGAAAGGGACGCTCCGGATTATACTGAAACACTGCCATGATGACCTTCATCCCTCTCTACGCTATCTTGCATCGTGATGTGGCGAACGACTGCTGCAACAAGGCAATACCACTCATGATTTCTCTATATAAAAACAGCCCCTACTGGGGGCGCTGCTTTTTGGATGCTTTCCGATAATAATAGCACAGTTTTCAAACATCTGACACAATTAAACGGATGCAATTTTTTAATAATAAATGCCCTTTTCAGCCTTAGCTTTTCACATGATTGAATGAATTTACACCGTATTAAACAATGTTTGATTATAAAAATATCATTTTTATTCGATTTCAATTGAATTCACTAAAAAAAGCAGGGTGAGGTTTTCCTCTCCCTGCTTTTATGATTTTCTTACTGTGCAATTTTACTCAGCTTTGCTGACCCAGAGCATTCCTTATTCGTGACCTTCGAATAAAGCGGCTAATTTCTCAATCGCCTGATCCTCGTCCGGACCTTCAGCCGTGAGCTTGATCGGCGTACCCTTCATAATATCGAGCGCCATTAAGCCCAAAATGCTTTTGCCATCGGAAATAATGTTTTTCGCTTGCCAAATGACGCGGATCTCGGATTCGAAGGAAGAAGCAAGCGTCGTAAATTCTTTTGCAAACAACACATTAAAGCCGTTTTGCTTCGTTAACGTATCATGCGATTTCATCTTTGTCAGCACCTTTCATTCAGAGTATGTGTTTGCAGCTTTGTATTAAGCTTTTTTAACAGCTTTCAATTCAGCTACAATTTGCGGATACAATTTATCCAGCTTGTGGAAATACAAAATGACCATCTGCAAAATCCCTAAAATAATCGGCAAGTAAATAAACATGAAGTGAATCGCGCTGCTTGCGGAAGAGCTGATTGTCTCTTGTCCTCCGATATAACCGCCAATCGCCAGACCCCAGCCAATAATAGCTGCGCCCAGACCGCTGCCCGCTTTCGTACCAAAGCTTCCTGCGCTGTATACGAGTCCTTCTGTACGCACACCTGTTTTCCATTCGCCATATTCTACGGTATCGGCCAGCATGGCGAAAATCGTACCCAGAATTGGCGTCATGCCAAGCGCCTTGACCACCAAGCCAATGATTACAAATGTAACATTCGTTGGATCAATCAATATAACCAGCGAGCCTAAAATCATAATAAAGCTGCCGACAAGCGCCACATTCCGTTTGCCATACTTCTTGATAAGTGGAGCAATCAAGAACAAACCGACCGCAATAGGAATCAATCCGGCAAAGCTGAGAAGGCCCAGCAGTTCGGCATCATTCAACATGTACTGTGCGTAATAAATATTCAAACCATTCATGCCGTAGTTTGTGTAAACAGTGACAGCGAATAGCAGCATAATCGCCCAATATTTATTGCGGAATAGCGCTCCCAAGCCTTGCTTGAACGGAATTTCTTTTTGCGACACGGAAGGCTTTACGCGCTCACGCGTCGATTTAAAGGTAATGAAGAACATAATGAGAGATAAAACGCCATAAATCGTGAAGGTCAATATCCAGCCTTTTTCGCCGCCGCCAAATACTTTAACAAGCGGTTGCGTCGCGAAGCTGACGCCGATTGCCCCTGCAAGCGCACCAAGCATACGAACGATATTGAGCACCGAACGCTGATAGCCGTCCTGCGTAACAAGCGAGTTCAACACCCCATATGGAATGTTAATGAACGAATAAATAAAATTCATGAGCAAATAAGTAACATAGGCATACACGAGCGCTCCGCCCGGTCCGACATCAGGGAACGTAAAGAGCAATACGCCTGAAGCGGCGAATGGAATCATCATCCATAGCAGCCATGGACGAGCTTTGCCATGCTTATTTTTCGTTTTGTCTACCAATGCCCCTACTCCGACGTCAAGGAAGGCATCCAATATGCGGGCAATCAGCATCATCGTTCCGATTGCGCCTGCGGCAAGTCCCATTACGTCCGTATAATAATACGTTAGAAACGTAGCCGCCCCTGTAAAGATAAGGTTGCTGGCTGCATCACCAAAACCATAACCAATTCGTTCCGACCATCTTACTTTATGGTACGCGTCGTCTTGAACGCCACTTGCTGTCTGATTCGCACTCATCGCACATTCTCCTCTTGTACCTAGCTTTAAACGCTAATTTATAAGCTGTTCAGCTCTTTAATTAATTGGTCAAGCATGTCTTTGGTGAAGCCATCGCCGCCGAATGCCATCAGGTTGCGAAGCGGCATGTATTGCATCATTTTGACCATCATTTCCGCATGGGCATCGTCTTCATCAACGCCGCCGAGCGGGCTGTTCTCTTGGAATTTCTTCATATATGGCTGCAAAATGACAGTCGCTTCTTCATTGTTATACAAGTCGCCCAGTGTCGTATTTTGCGTATAATGCTTTTTCAATTTAACGGTAGATTCAACTGCAAGCGTCGCTTCAAGAACGATTTCCTGCGAGGAATGCCCAATCAAAATAGCGAATTCGCCGCTTTCCACATGCCAATCCTTAATATCCACATTGTAGTAGGCGAAAGAACGTTTATTGAGCACGAAGCTCACCGTTTTTGTCTCGCCCGGCGCGAGCGCAACCTTTTTAAAGCCCTTCAGCTCTTTCTCTGGGCGAATTACGGTGCTTGCTACATCCTTCACATAAAGCTGCACCACTTCTTTGCCTGCTACACTGCCTGTATTGGTCACATTGACCGTTACTTCTACCTCGTCTGTATCCTTGATGCTCGCTGCGCTTAGCTTTAAGTCGCTGTAAGCAAATGTCGTGTAGCTCAGGCCATAGCCAAACGGGAACAGAACATCTAGTTCCTTTTTGTCATAATAACGGTAGCCTACGAAGATGCCCTCTTTGTATTCAACGCGGTCGCCTTCGCCCGGGAAGTTCAGGAATGAAGGGTTGTCGCTAAGCTTCAGCGGGAACGTCTCTGCCAGCTTGCCGGAAGGATTCACTTCTCCAAACAATAAATCTGCAACGGCTCCGCCAACGGCCTGTCCACCCAAATAACCTTCAAGCACAGCATCGACTTGATCCAGCCACGGCAGCAGCACCGCTGATCCATTGAGCAGCACAACAACGACGCGGCCTTGAACGCTGGCAACGGCCTCGATCAGCTTGTTTTGATTTTCAGGCAGGTTAAGATGCTCACGGTCATACCCTTCTGATTCATAACGGTCAGGCAAGCCTGCAAAAATGACAGCAACCTCCGCCTCGCTTGCAGCGCGCTTCGCTTCTTCGATCAACGCTTCATCAATGGCATCATCACCTGCGTGATAGCCTTGCGCATAAACAACTGCCGATGCATCGCTAACGAGCGCCTTAATTTCTTCAACTGGGTTATCCAGCTTTGTCGGTACAATATGCGAGCTGCCGCCGCCTTGGAATCTTGGCTTCTCGGCAAAAGCGCCGATAACTGCTACGCGGCTGTTTCTCGCAAGTGGAAGCAAACCGCCTTTATTCTTAAGCAATACCATGCTCTCGCTGGCAACGGTTCTTGCCAATTGGTGATGCGCGTTTTTGTCATACGTAGCATCCTTAACTTTCTCATCTACCGATTTGAAAATAATGCGAAGCAGACGCGTTACCGCGCGATCCAAAGCTTCCTGCGTCAATGTGCCATTGCTGATCGCATCAAGAACCTTCTTCTCGCCTACGCCATTGCTTGCCGGCATTTCCAGCTCCATGCCTGCCGCAAGCGACAGATCGCGCTCATTAACTGCGCCCCAGTCAGAGACGACAAAGCCTTCATGGCCCCACTCATCCTTCAAAATATCGGTAAGCAGCTTTACATTCTCGGAAGCAAATACGCCATTCACTTGATTGTACGAGCACATAACCGTCCAAGGCTGCGCTTTTTTCACCGCGCCCTCGAAGCTTGCCAAATAAATTTCGCGAAGCGTACGCTCGTCAACAACTGCATCCGTCGACATGCGGCGATGCTCCTGATTGTTTACGGCGAAATGCTTCAGCGACGTTCCGACGCCTTGGCTTTGCACACCGTTGATATGGCCTGCTGCCATCTCGGAGGACAAATAAGGATCTTCGGAAAAATATTCGAAGTTGCGTCCGCAAAGCGGGGAGCGTTTAATGTTCACGCCTGGCCCAAGCAAGACGGCAACATCTTCTGCCTGGCATTCTTCACCAAGCGCAACGCCGACTTTGCCAATCAGCTCTTCATCCCATGAGCAGGCAAGTCCAGCTGCAGAAGGGAAGCAGGTTGCCGGCACACTGTCGAAAATGCCCAGATGATCCGCACCCGTTTGCTGTTTGCGCAAGCCGTGTGGTCCATCCGTTACCATAATGGAAGGCACGCCTAGACGTTCGACACCTTTCAAATGCCAAAAATCAAGCCCCGAGCATAGTCCGGCTTTTTCCTCCAGCGTCATTTGAGCTACGATATCCTGAATGTTTCTCGTCAATGTAAAAACCTCCAATTCGATATAGGTGATGATGAGTTCCTGTTCTACCCTACAGAAAAAAATGGATGACTACGAAGTATAACTTGCTCCTATCCCCATTTCTTTATCAACTAATTTAAGTATAGTGCGTTTGTTTAGCGCTTTCCTTCCCTCGTTTCACTGAAAACAATGTCACTTTTTATGATTATCTTTTTGCCTCTTTCTTACTCTTTCAAAAAGAAAATAAAAAAGGCCATATGGCCGCCGCCTTCTGCAAAAAAAAAAGACCTCCGCCGATTAAAATGTACCCTATAAGATGGACACTTTAAAAAGGTCATCTTGTAGGGTCTTTTTTGTGTACAATAAATAAAAAACGAGCGGTGGTCGAAGCGGATGTCTAAAAAATGC